>JAEMPV010000100.1 GCA_022759145.1 Caldisericum sp. | reverse complement strand
TTTTGCCCATTACAAATAACGTGTACCCTCTACTAAAGATGTTAGGAGAACGCTTGATGTTAACTATGAAAGGGGGCTTTCGCCCCCCTCGCTTTACTTTACGGTGCTGGATAAGTTATTGTTATGGTCTTGGTAGTTCCATCCCACTCAACTTTTGCACCAAGGTTTTCGGTTACAAACCTCAAAGGAAGCATTGTCCTTCCGCTAATAATTTCTGGCATTACTTTGTGATTTGTATCATCAATCCACTTTGTAACGCCATTTACCTTCGCTTGAGGCTTGCCAATCCATAGTTCAATTGTTGTGTCCTTAACAACAATTGTCACTTTCTTTTCATTTCCATCCCACGAGATAGAACCGCCAATTTCTTCAACTATTGCTCTTATCGGAACAAGAGTCCTTCCATTCTTAATAATAGGAGGTGAATCAAGAGTCTTTTCGGTACCGTTAACAGTAAATGTTGAGGAGCCGATTTTCAAGACGATTACTGTTGATGTCTTTAGATAAACGGTTCTTGTAAGTTTATTAGAAATGCCATACTTGTTGGTTGAAACAATCGTTATTGTATTTGCTCCCTCTCCCAAAATTACACTGTAAGAGAAACTTCCATCGCTTGCTACAGTAATCTTCGTATTGTTGATTGTCACAACACACCCAGGATCTGTCTTACCTGTGAAGTAGAAACTAGATTCCTTAACAGTTATGCCATCTGCAAAGTCTACCGTAAGCGTAGGCGGAGCAGGATTGTATACTGTTATAGTTGCGGGATTTGCTTCTGACTTTATAACGCCAATCTTGCTGTTGTAGAAAGTAACATCTGTTGGGGTAATCTGGGTGTCACCTTCTTGAACACCAACGAATGTAATCCTTATTAAACTACCAGAAGCAGACACTCCGCTTGCCTTTCCAGAAAGTGAATAACCAACAATAATAGTACCAGCCTTATCATGATTTTCGAGGAAGACGGCATTATTTCCAAGGTTAAAAACAGGTTCAACTTTTGAGACTTTAAGTTTTGCACTGTCGTATGAAATTGTTATTGCCATTCCGTAAAGATCGTCAATCTTATCAATAGATAGGTCAATTGTGCCTTCTTTGTCAAGTGGCACTTTATCACCAACAAAAGTTACTTTTACAGGAGGCACTTCAGGAGTAAAGATTGAAATCGTAATAGATTTGGAGACATTAGGTGCACCTACAGAAGTAAATGTGAGATTAACAGTACCACCTTCCTCAGAACCTGCAGTCCCCGGGACACTTACCGAAACTGGCAACAATACGAAATCATTTGATTTTACAGAAATATTATTCGTATCAATCTTGAATGTCCAATTTGATGGTAGGTTGTTTTCTACTTTAACAGTATAAGAATCGTCCGAACTTCCGATATTCTTAATGACGATATTGAAATTCAAGGTATCTCCTGCTTTAACTTTAACATCAGAAACAGCACTTCTAACAATAAAGTCAAACTTAGGAACCTGAGGAGCCGTAAATGAAAGGATTCTTACAACATTATGGAAGCAATCTGTAACAAGTATTTTTCCATCGCTTGTAAAACTAAGCATTGCAGGTTCGTAGAATTCCCTCTCTGTTGACCAAAGAAGTTCGAAGGTATCTCCCTTAAAGGCTTGGAGTCTTCCATTTTCAGTATCGGAGACGATAATATTTCCAGAGTCATCCACTATCACGCCATAAGGAATGTATAGCTTGCCCTTAGATCTTCCTGCACCACCAAAAGATCCCTTAAGTTTTTGATTTGCATCGTAAACATAAACTTTGTTATCATCGGTTGTTGTAACATAGAAATTGCCGTTCTTATCCACATAAAGCCCTACAGGGGCATGTGCAGGCGAGAACTGTCCTATGAAAGTCCCGTCAGATTTAAAGCCAACCACTGTTTGAGTTCCATTGCTTGCTGCCCAAACATTCCCCTGCGAATCAACAGCTATGCCAAAGACATTTGAAACCTTTCCTGCGCCAATTTTTGTAACAAAATTGAAGTTTTCATCAAACTTTGCAATGTAGTCACCAAGACCAACATAAATGCTTCCTTTGTGGTCAGAAGCAATGCCACCAATAGCCTTAAATGGTTCTTTATCGCTTATACCTTTTATTGCTTTGATGAACTTTCCAGATGAGGTAAAAACATCAACCTCTCCAACATCGTTAAAGTTAGTCCAACTTGTAACCCAGATATTCCCTTTAGAGTCCTCGCAGGCAGCCCACGGGTTTACAAGCCTTCCTTCTTTATACTCGTCAAAATCAACCTTCCTTACGAAATTACCTTCTGAATCAAATTGGGTAAGTCTTATACCTACAGGATATCCAAAAGGATTCCCAGGGCTGTAGAAATAACCTGAATCGATTACAAAAACATTACCGCTATCATCAACTGCAAAACCACCGGGGGTTAAGAAAGTGCCATTTGGTTGAGGAAGTTTAGTTGCGTTATCGCCGAACTTTAACAAGAACTTGCCTGTTGGGTCAAATTTTTGAACACAAGCATGATTCTTTGTCGCAAGACCTCTATCAAGAACATAAATATTCCCTTGCTTGTCAACGGATACATCAAAAGGATAAACAAATTGACCGTCATTAGTTCCAGCACTTCCAAATTTCATAAGTGTTTTGCCTGTGCTATCAAGTTTGTATACAA
Organism: Caldisericum sp.; assembly: GCA_022759145.1. Taxonomy (NCBI): domain Bacteria; kingdom Pseudomonadati; phylum Caldisericota; class Caldisericia; order Caldisericales; family Caldisericaceae; genus Caldisericum; species Caldisericum sp. Next base: position 3,950 of record JAEMPV010000100.1, on the reverse strand, counting down.
CACAGGAGCGCATATCAACAACGTATAGATTATTTGATGCATCAACACACATTCCGCCTGGAGTTGTAACATCAGTTTGAAGAACTGATTTGAAATTTCCGTTTGTATCAAAAACTTGAATTCTGCCGTTTAACTGGTCAGAAACATAAACATTTCCAAGAGAATCAACTGCAATTCCAGAGGGCCCATTGAACTGCCCGTTGTCAGAACCTTCTTTCCCAGCATTAAAAATCCATTTCCCATTTTTATCGAACTTTGCAAAATAGTTATTGAAGAAATCTGCAATATAGAAATTTCCGTCCTTGTCAACTGCAACATCAGCAGGATACTGGAGTTTTCCTTCACCATATCCTAAATCTCCAAATGTTAAAATATTGTAAAGATTCTTATCTAAGATATGGACCCTTCCGTAACTTGTATCGAGAACAACGAGATTACCATCGGGAGTAAATGCCATACCCTGCATAGGGAAAGCTAAATCGCTCTTGTAGTCACTTTCATAGGTATTTGCGGTGTGGAGGGCAAAGGCGCCTATATAGTCATCAGGCATAACACCTACAACACCAACCTGATACAAAGGCTTGGTATCGGCAGAAATGTTTGAAGTAAATGTTGCACTACCTAAAATTAGTGCAAGGCAAATTAAAAGAGAAATAATCCTCTTCATATCTCTCACCCCTTCCTATGGGTATGTCTCACCAAAGTGAGAAAGCAAAATTACCAGGTCTTTTCCATCGATAATTCCATCCATGTTAAAGTCGGCAAGTGGAAGGTAGGTAGAATCTTTGGGTTCACTTCCAAATGACTGTTTAAAGAGCGTCAGGTCTGTATCGTCAACCTTTTTGTCTCTATTGATATCCCATGGATTTTCTGCTTTGTTAACAGTAAGCTGTGCAGGCAAGAAGAGAGAAACAATAGCATTGCCGTTTGCATCAGACAACTTCGATTCCTTAAAGCCAACTTGAGTTGCACCTGGCACTTTTCCTCTTAAAGTAAATGCAACAAGATCTGCTGCCCCTTTTAACTCACGACCCTGTTTGAATTTTATGTTCACGAATATTTCACCCGTAAGATTGTCAGCTTTAAGTGAGTAAGAGTCAATATCATCTTGCTTTATGCTACCTCCAAGTGCAACATTTTCTGCCTTTGTAAGATTTGCGTTAAAGTAAATGACTGTATTAATAGAAGAGACTGCGTCATTAGATGAAACCTTAAGTAAAGCATTTGCAGTTTCTTCCTGAGAAATCACCTGCTTATCTAAAACAAGTGAGAATGCATTTGATGGCGAATTTTTAACTTCAAAATCCCCTTCTACAGTTGCGGTATCTTCGATAACAGGGTTCTGCTGGTCATTGTTCGATTCAACAACAGCAATCTGCCATTTGTATTTCCCATCTTTCAAGAAATAATTACCATAGATATCCTTTCCATCCCAGGAGAATTTATAATGCCCAAGAAATAGTAATGAGCGGTTATAGACGGTTCCAAGCACATTGCCGTTGAGATCTTTAACTCTTATTTCAACCTGGTCTATAATATTCGAACTCTCTGGTCTTTCATTAGGTTCGGTTGCTGGTATTACTGAACCTGAGCCAAAGGCAAAAGTAAAATCAATTGTGTTCTTGCCTATTTCAAGCACATTTGAAGAAGCGCTTACATCGTAGAGTTTTTCGGGCACTTCAACATCACCATTCCAAATAATGAATGGCACATGGAGTTTTGTCTGTCCATTATCAAACCAGATCAATCCCTCGTGCGGTCCTTTTGAGAGTTTTGTCTCATCTGCAGTAAATGTAACATTGACAGAAGCAGATTGACCCTTTGCAATTTTAATCGTGGATGGTGTCAAATTGACAGTTAATCCATCGGGGTTACCCAGGGTAAATTCAGAAGTTACAGAGAAAGTTTGGTCAGCATTACTAACATTTTTAATCGTTAATGTAACGGGGGCAAGAGAATCTACTTTCATTAAAATATCATAAGGTTTAATGACTGCAGGCGTATTAATTGCACTTGCGATATTAATCCTTCCTGATCCTTGAAGAAGCCATGTTATCACTTCGTTATTCTGGTAATTCTTAAGGACAACTGCCGTATTCATTAAAGCTGCTTTTATATCTTCTGATGAGAAATCTGAATGAACTTGTTTGAATAGCGCAATCGCACCTGCAACATGTGGCGCAGCCATTGATGTTCCGTTCCAACTTGCATAACTTCCACCAGGAATTGAAGAGTATATTGCAACGCCAGGCGCTGCAAGTTCTGGCTTGAAGTAAAAGTCTGCTGCAGGACCCATTGAACTAAACGATGCAATGGAACCGAGTTTTGAAACATCATTAAATTTAATCTTTAATCCTTTGTTTATAAGATCTTTAATAAAAAGACCGTCACTTTGAGTAACAAATATTGCTGGAATATATTCTTTCTTTTCGTCACCTGGTGAAACATTAAATGTAGGAGAAACAAGCCCTGGCATATTGTTGTAGATTATAACACCTGCTGCACCTGCAGCCTTTGCATTGAGATCCTTATCTCTGAAGTAAATAGCATTTGGACCCATGGGTCCACGAGAGATAAGCGCAATTTTACCTTTTACATCCACTCCCTCAAAGTCAGAAGGTCTTCCATACCCACAAGGAACAACCTCAAACTCCTTATCGGTTGGAAATGCAGGAGAAAGGTCTGCATAATTTCCGAGAATAACCTTACGTTCTTCTGGAACGGTAGGGGATACTATGTTTATTGCAGGGTGTACACCATCATCGGATGCTGCAACAGAAATAACTTTTCTTGCACCAGATGGTGCACCTAACGGATATGGTTTTGTCTGACATCTTGCACCCTGGTTACCTGCTGCAACAGAAGAAAGAACACCAGCATCTGCTGCCGTATCGAAAGCTTTGTTTTCAGGATCTTCAGGGTCAGATGTTCCAAGGCTTCCAGAACCGAATGAAAGGTTTGCAACATTTGCTCCATCTTTTACTGCCCTTTCAATACCTGCTATTATGTTTTCCGTTGAAGCATTGTTGCTTCCACCTGCAACAATTTTATATGCAAGAATTTTTGCTTTAGGAGCAACGCCTTTTATTTTTCCATCTGCTGCTGCAATGCCTGCAACATGGGTTCCATGACCATTGCTATCCATTGGATCAGGGTCTTTATCGCCAAAGTCGTATCCGCCAATTACCTTATAATTTGGGCCAAATCCACCACCTAAATCTGGATGGGTATAATCAACACCAGTATCTATAATTGCTATAACCATACCAGTCCCGTCAACGGGGTTGCCTTTAGCATCCTTTATTTGTTCCCAGACAGTATTCGCACCAATAACGGAGTTGCTTACATCATCTGCTATCGTATATGTCCTGCTTGGGTAGATCTTTCTTACAAGGTCAAGTTTTGAGATTTTTTCAATGTCAACGCCTCTTACGGAAAGTGCAAAGCCATTGTAGGTATATTGGTACCTGTAGCCAAGTTTTGCATCAGGCGAGATCTCCTTAATCTGCCTAAAAAGCTCGATCTGCTTTTGAGAGATCAATTTTTCATAGTCATTAACCGATAAGTTTCTGCCAAACGAAAGAAGTGTTGCTTCACCTTTTGCCTTGATTTGATAGGTGATAACTGGATCATCCTTTAACTCAACGATAACATTTACATAGTCGTGAGTGGTTAGCTGTTCATTTGTGAACTCTTTTGACAGTTTCGGTGCTTCACTTGCAGAAACATTTACTGGAACAAACCGCAGGAACGAAAGCACCATAAGCACTGCCAACACAAGCGCTAATAGTTTCTTTTGCTTACTCATATTGCCTCCTTTCTAACTTTATAAAAGTATATGAAAAAAAAGAAAAAATAAATATCATGTGATCTGTAAAACCACCAATAATTTGATTCTTTTCCAAAAAGCAAGTTATCTTATATAATTTAAGGGAAATAATATAAGGAGG
>JAEMPV010000099.1 GCA_022759145.1 Caldisericum sp. | reverse complement strand
AATATGATTTTGCTTCGCAATTTGAAAACGGGATTGCACACATAGGCTTCAAAGGGAAAGATGGCTTTATAGACAAAAACAACAAAAGGTTTTTTGAGGACGATTAAAGATTTTTAACAAGGCTCATTGTAATCGCACTTAGAAGGGGCACGGAGAAGTTGTCATCCTCAAACGGCGCAAGTTCCGCAAGTGTTGCAACAAGTGCACCGGTTATAAAAACTGCAAGGCTCACAAGTCCGAGTTTGTAATAAATTGAGGCAATTAGGGTGTTTGCTAAAAGCGCTGCAGCCGTCCCTTCAAGAGTCTTCCCTGCAAATATGTGGATTTTTCCGATACTTACACCAACGCTCCAGGCAAGGAGATCGCCAAAGATCGTAAACATTATTGCAAGAGAGCCAATTGGAGGCTCAAAGAAAGAGAGCGTCATAAATGCCCCAAGCAAAAACATTACCATAGAGGAAATACGCTTTTCTTCGCTTGCTTTGTAGGCTATTGGAGCTTTAAAAATTCTATTAGAAAATCGCATAATCTCAAGGATAATAAAGGCAAGAAGAACTGCCCCAAGGAGAACAAGGGTGTAAATCTTGTAGAAGAGAATGCCTATTGCAAAGATTGAGGCAAACGGCCTTAACCACTTTCTTACAAGAAGTTTACGAATATTGTTGTCGGCATTCTTAAACTTTTCTCTCAAAAGGAATTCAAGCCTCTGCGCAACGCTATAGAGCCCTGCAATAAGGAATGAAACACTTTCGGTATTGATGCCGTAATAGAGTATCACAGAAATTATGAACAGTGGTAAAATAAAAAGGGTAATGGTATCGGCGGTGTGCCACTTGTTTCGCATAAAAAAGAAAAGTGCAATAATCAAAAGAATCGGAATGAAGATATAGACAAACCTCAAGTCCTTTAAAAGAAGAAGTGCAAGCGCATAACCCATAATACCGATTGAAGCAGCCATTCCACGTCCACCTTTAAACTTGAGGTAGAAAGGCGCAATATGCCCGATAACAGAAGCAAAGCCCGATGCAAATGCAACAGGAAGCGTTGCACCAAGTTTTATTGCGATGAAAATTGCAAGTGGAGATTTAAAAATGTCGTATATGCCCACTATTACTGCGTAGCCATAACCAAAAAGAGCGGCAGTATTTGCAATCCCTGGATTTTTTGAGCCTTCTTTAGTTACATCTCTTCCTTTTAACCTTCCAACAAAATACGCAGGAAGAAAACTTCCAAGAAGATAGCCAATAACAATCGGTAAAACCGTTTTCAAAAATATCTCCATAGGCGCTCCTCCAAAAATTGCAATTACTTTCTTATACCTTATTTTACAGCACTTTTTCAAAAATGCGCTCAAAAAAACGCTTGTATTTTTTAAAAATGCATTACAATTTTGTATAAAGTGTTAAATGAAAAATAGGAGGTTTACATTGTTAATTCTGCATATAGCAAAAGCAGGCGATTGGAAAGAGGCATTGGTTAAAGGAGAATACGAAACCGGAAGTTTAAAATCTGACGAGTTCATTCACTGTTCGTTACCTGAGCAAATAATTGACATTGCAAATACCAATTTCAGAAATGAAAAAGGTTTGGTTTTGCTTTGTATCGATTCTTCGAAAGTAAAAGCAGAGATTAAATTTGAATGTGGCGGTTTGCAGGATTACCCGCACATCTACGGGAAGTTAAACTTGGATGCAGTAATTAAGACTTTTCCTTTTGAGCCGGATTCTAATGGTAACTTCACTTTACCAGATGAGATAAAAGAAATTGCAAGCATTTTGAACAAGGAGGCAATATGACAAAGATTGTTGTTGATTCAACGGCGTATCTTGAAAAAGAGTTTATAGAAAAATTCGACATCAAAGTCGTCCCAATAAGGATTTTTTACAAAGGGCGTGACTTTAAAGAGGGGGAGGACATATCTATTGAGGAATTTTATAATTTCCTCAAAAATGCAGATGAGTTCCCCAAAACATCGCAACCATCAGTTGACGATTTCATAAGCGTATATAAACCAATTATAGAGAAGGGAGACTCAGTAATTTCCATCCACATTTCAGAAAAAGTAAGCGGGACTATAAATTCTGCACGCCTTGCAATAGAAACGCTCAAAACAAATGCGATAAAAATAATTGATTCACGCTCTTCCATTTACGCAATAAGATACCTTGCAGAACATGCAATAAGTCTCATAGAAAAGGGGCTTGACTTCGAAACTGTCTATAACGAAACAAGCAAGGTAGTCGAACGCCTCAAAGATAGGTTTGCCTTAAGCGAAATTAGGTACTTAGGAGCAAGCGGAAGGATTAGAAAGGAAATCGCAAATATCGGAAGCTTCCTAAGCGTGAAGCCGGTGTTCTCTTTTACAAATGGCGTTATAAAATTAGAAAGCGTTTTTAGAAGTTTTAGCAAGGCAAAAGAATACCTTAAGAAATTCGTAAGTAAAGAGTACTACGAACATGGAATCGAGAAAGTTGCAATTATGTATGGACTCAATAGAGACGAAGCAGAAGAGTTTGCAAAGAGCATAAAAGAAAGCTTTGGAGTTTTGGGAGACCTCATACAGGTGGGTTGTGCAATTGGGAATTACGCAGGGCCAGAGTGGCTCGGCGTGGGAATTCTTGGGAGGGAAAAATGAAAGTCATAGAATTTTTAAAGAAGAATTACAAATTGTATCTTATTAACACAGTCCTTGCAGTGCTAATCTATTACACATCCAAAATATACGATCTTACGAACCATGCAACAAGCTCGGTGCATATCCTTGTAACTCCTCTCGATAAAATTGTGCCCTTTATACCGCAATTCATCCTCATATACAATTCACTTGAGACTGTTATCTATATAACGCTTCTTTTCTTTTTCATTTTCCACCCACGCATTTTTACCCCTTTTGCGCTTTCGATGATTTCGCTATTTCTTGTTAGTAATTTCGTTTATGTTGTCTTCCAAACATATGTGCCACGACCAACCCTTGAGCCTGGCTCAAATTACTTTGTTAACAAGGTAATAGAACTCTATAGAAGCGACAACCCATATAACTGTTTCCCGAGTTTGCACTGCGGGACATCTGCACTTACAGCATCAGTGTGGTTCACGAAGAAAAAATACAGGGTAGTTGCATACATTATGTCCATCTGGGCAATTTTAATAATACTTTCAACGCAATTTTTAAAGCAGCATGTTATTGCAGATATTATTGGTGCACCACTTGCAATAGGCATATTCCTTATTTTTTACAAACTCTTTCATCTTCAAGAGGTTTCATAAAGAAAAATTAATTTTACCCTCTTTAAGCCTGAATAATCAAGGCTTCAATATCAATTAACCGTAAAGGTTTATAATAAGAGCTCTATTGACATTTTTCAAAACCTAACTAAAATTCACAACAAATTAAGAGGCAAATATGGAAAACATTATTTTAGTTTTGGCAACAAGAAAACATGCTAAAAAACATACCCGCACAAGAGCGCCGGCGGGCTGATATTTATTTATATTGTTTTTTATAAAAGCCGGCGCAAAGCCGGCTAATTTTAATTTATAGGAGGAAAAAATGAAGGGATTAGTAAAAATGGCTGTAGTTGTACTTGTGTTAGTGGTAGTTTTAGCAACAGCAACTGGTTGTGCAAGTTCAGGAGAGGTTACAGGCGTTGTAAAAGACCAGAGTGGTCAAGCGCTTTCAGGGGTAACCGTTTACCTGAACGACCTTACAACTACCACGGACTCAAACGGAAAATTTGCTTTCAACAATGTAAAAGAGGGGAATTATGTATTAAAAGTAACACTCGACGGAGCATCTCCTTACGAAGAGAACATTAATGTTGGAAGGTCTGGTGTATCAAAAGAAATTACCTTAACTTTAAACTCGCTTGCACGGGTAAAAAGGGCAGGTGTAATTGTTTTCGGTTCTGATACGACTTATGCTCCATTTGAATGGATTGACCCGCAAACAGGTAATGCAGTTGGATTTGATGTTGATCTTGCAAACCTTCTTGCAAGTAAAATTGGAGTGAAAGCACAGATTGTAACGGCAGACTTCTCGGGGATTATACCAGCACTTCAAACTGGAAAATTTGATGCAATAATATCTGCAATGACAATAACAGAAGAAAGAAAAAAGGAAGTTGATTTCTCAGACCCATACTATAACTCAGGTCAAATTATTGCAGTACAAGCGAGCAATAATTCCATAACAAAGCCAGAAGACCTGAACGGTAAAACTGTAGGTGTGCAAACAGGAACAACAGGAGAAGAGGCGGCTAAAAAAATTAAAGGAGTAACTATAAGAAGCTATCCTGATATCCAGCTTGCGCTATCCGACCTTGAAAATGGGAGAATTGATGCAGTAATTAACGATTTGCCAGTATCGCAGTACTACGCAAAAACACACCCAAAAATAAAGCTTGTAGGAGACCTCTTTACAACAGAGCAGTATGGTATAGCCTTTAGAAAAGATGAGCCTGAACTAAGAGACGCAATAAACAATGCTTTAAGGGAAATAAAGGCAGATGGGGAATACGCTGCCCTTTACAAGAAGTGGTTTGGTGTAGAGCCAAAGTCCATTCCATAGGAGGCACGTGTTATGCAATTCAGGTTTGACCTTTTTATACAAACATTGCCTTTTCTCCTTGAAGGACTGAAGACAACCATTGGTTTAACATTGCTTGCAATGGTTTTCGGAATAGTGTTTGGTCTTATAGTTGCCCTATTCAGGATTTCAAAGAGCCCTCTTTTAAGGGGGCTCTCTTCAATTTACGTGGATGTCTTAAGAGGAACGCCTTTATTATTACAGATACTCGTTGTTTATTATGTTTTTCCAGGCTTTGGTCTCAAACTCGATGCGTTCACTTCAGGTGTAGTTGCTCTTTCCTTTAATTCGGCTGCCTACATATCCGAAATATTCAGAGCTGGAATTGAATCTATTTCTTTTGGGCAGTTTGAAGCGGCAAACTCCCTCGGTATGAATTATTATCAAACTATGAAATATGTGATTCTTCCTCAAACAATAAGAAGGGTTATTCCACCAATCACAAATGAAATAGTAGCTCTATTAAAAGATACTTCGCTTGTTATGATTACTGGCATTGCAGAACTAACATACAAGTCAAAACAAATTTCTGCAGCAACTGCAAATGTGCTTACACCATATCTTGCAGCAGGAATAATTTATCTCTTGTTAACTATTCCTTTAACAAGATTATCTCAAAATCTCGAAAGGAGGTTTGTGAAAGGTGATTAAGACGGTAAATTTGACAAAGAGATTTGGAAATGTAAAGGTTTTTGAGAATGTGAATTTCGAAGTGAGAAAAGGTGAAAAGGTCGTAATTGTAGGGCCCTCAGGAGCAGGCAAAAGCACATTCCTAAGATGCCTTAACGCACTCGAACTGCCTTCTTCTGGCGAAATCTACTATGAAGGAACCCTTATTACCCAAAAGACGAACTTAAACAAACTGAGAGAGGAAATAGGAATGGTTTTCCAGCACTTTAACCTCTTCCCGCACCTTACTGCCCTTCAAAATGTTATGCTTGGGCCGGTTGTAGTAAAGAAGATGGATAAGAATCTTGCAAGAGACATCGCTATAGATTATCTTAAAAAAGTTGGGCTTGGTCATAGGCTCAACCACTATCCAAAGGAACTTTCAGGTGGAGAAAAACAGCGCGTTGCAATAGCAAGGGCACTTGCGATGCAGCCAAAATTGATGCTCTTCGATGAACCAACCTCTGCGCTTGACATCGAAATGATACAGGAAGTACTGGATGTTATGAAAGAGATTGCAGAAAACGGAATGACTATGGTTGTTGTTACCCACGAAATCAGTTTTGCAAAAGAGGTTGCAGACAGAGTTGTTTTTATGGCAGATGGACGAATAGTTGAAGAAGGGCACCCAACTGAATTTTTTGAAAATCCTCAAACTGAAAGAGCAAGAAGATTCCTTAAGAGCGTGCTGAGCGTATATTCTGTTTAATTTCGAAAACAAAGAAACTATTTTGGATTGAGGGATTTTTGGGGTTGCTTGTAAGATACTAAAATCTTACATTTAAAGAAACTA
>JAEMPV010000098.1 GCA_022759145.1 Caldisericum sp. | reverse complement strand
ATTAAATAAAAAACTCTTAACATAATTATATGCAACTTAAAAAACAAGTCAAATATATAGAAGTGTGAATAGAGAGTATTATGAAATTTATTATGCCAATTGTAATGCTAAAAGAAACGAGGTGCCTTCAAACTTTTGAGATGGTGAGCTGCACCCTGTCTCGACTTTATCAGTTGACCTTGAATCATCCCGCATAAATCCTATGATTTAATTTTTGAAAATCTTCATTTTGCAACTACAAATTTTTGTTTGATGTTTATCTTGTTATACTCTTAGCTCCCAAATGGATTGATATTTTTGGAAAGTTTGATATAAAGTATTTTATAAGTCTTATTGTTGAATTCTTCCCATTGTGTTTTAAGGTAGAACATATGCTCCTCTATAGTAAAAAGGTTTGAGAATCAAAGTTCCTTAAAGCATGTCCTCAATTTCGTTATACACGATTGCTGATACTCCATAAACAGGCTATTCACAAAACTTCCTTGGAAACCCCGGAATGATATCTTGATACAGGTCAGTCTTCCATATTTAATATTAGATTTTGCATGTATTCTAAATTATCCAAAAAAAGAGAAACAAGGAAAAAATGCTTGTTTATATGGCAAGATGTGTAGTTGTATAACTTAAAAAAGTTGTATAATTTAACAATGGAGGTAAAAAATGGATATTAATGTAGGACTTATAGGATACAAGTTTATGGGAAAGCTCATAGCCACGCATATTTAGATATGCCTAAGTTTTTTAATACTAAGGGAATGCCTGTAATGAAAGTTTTGTGTGGAAGAGACGAATCCGCAGTTAGAGAAGTTGCTAATAAGTTTGGATGGCAAGAGGTAGAAACTTCCTGGGAAAGACTTGTTGAAAGAAAAGATATCGATCTTATTGATATCTCTGTTCCAACTGATATTCATAAAGAGATTGTTATAAGAGCAGCAAAATCAGGTAAGCACATCCTTTGCGAAAAGCCATTAGCTATGAACCTAAAAGAAGCAAGAGAAATATTAAGCGCAGTAGAAGATGCCCATGTAAAACATATGATTGGATTTAATTATAGAAGAGCCCCTGCTGTAGCGTTAGCCAAAAAAATTATCGATGAAGGTAAAATAGGAAAAAATATATCATTTTAGAGCAGTATTCCTTCAAGAACGACTCATTGACCCCAGCTATCCTCTTGTCTGGAGGCTGCAAAGAGAAATATCAGGTTCTGGGTCTCTGGGAGATCTGGGGTCTCACTTAATAGATATTGCTAGGTACTTAGTAGGAGAGTTTTCTGAAGTAATAGGTATGAGCGAAACATTTATAAAAGAAAAGCCTTTAATTAGGCAAATTACGGATTCTGGCGTCGGGACTGATAGAGCAATGGGAAAAGTCACAGTGGATGACGCAACTACATTTCTTGCCAGGTTTGAAAACGGTGCCTTGGGAACTTTTGAAGCAACCAAACTTGCTCCTGGAAGAAAAAGTTATAATTCATTTGAAGTTAATGGCAGCAAGGGAACAATAGTTTTCAATCTTGAAAGAATGAATGAACTACAGTTTTATTCACTTGAAGATCCACAGGAAATAAGGGGATTTAGAACAATATTAGTAACAGAACCGGTACATCCATATTTGGGTGCATGGTGGCCTCCCGGTCATATTATAGGATATGAGCACACCTTTATTCACGAAATATACGACCTGTTTGAATCTATAGCAAATGATACTGCAACAACTCCAAATTTCTATGACGGAGTAAAATGTCAGGAAGTTATAGAAGCAGTTGAACTTTCCAATAAAGAAAGACGATGGGTTAAACCATCCGAACTGTAAAAGCGAGACTTATATCCAAAAAAGCCGATAAAGAAATTTAGCGCACAATACCAAACTCGTAAGCAGGCTAAATTCCTATATTCGGACCCACTCTAAATACAACCTATTATTTTCATCCCTTATTAGTATACAGATCTTATCTTCTCAAAAAACAAGATTGGTCTCCTCACTAACCCCATTCTTATCCATCAAAAACCTTCACAGCAGTAAGCATAGAAAAAAATAGATTATCATTTTTCTCTTTTATGGGTTGCAATATCAAATATAACAGCGACCACAAGAACAATAGCCCTAACGATGTACTGAAAAGATATATCAACACCCATAAGGTTCATGCCATTCGTTAGTGAAGTCATAAGGAACGCACCAATGATCGACCCTGTAACCTTGCCTACACCTCCATATGGTGAAGTTCCACCGATGAAAGCAGCCGTGATTGCATCCATTTCCAATAGAGTTCCTGCTGTTGTTGTAGCAGATTTAAAGCGGGAAGCGAACAGTATTCCTGCCAAAGCAGCAAGCATGCCCATTGAGCCGAAAACAACATAGATTATTTTCTTTACGCTAATACCACTTAATTCAGCCGCCTGTGGATTTCCACCAACAGCATAAATGTGCCTACCAAGCGTTGTTCTTGACATAATGAAATTATATACTAAAAACACAATCAAAACTATCACTGCAGTCCATGAGAGACCTCTGTAACTTGCAAACACCCATGTAACACCACCGATTAAAAGTGATAAAAGTATTAACCTAATAATAAATAAATGTATTGACATTGTTTTAATATTATAAACCTGGTTCTTTTTACGGTTTCTTATTTCGTTTAAAATGAAAAATAAAATGCTTAAAATTCCAAGAATTAGAGTTAATTTGTGCACTCCGGGAAAGATTCTAATACCCGGAATGTCAGGGATATATGCATTACCTATAGCGTTAAATGTATCATTTGGAATAATAATCGTACCCCTGCTCCTTGTTACAAGTTGTAATGCTCCTCTATAACCCAACCAACCACCAAGTGTTGCTACAAAAGCAGGAACATCCAATTTTGCTATTAAGAAAGCAGTCAAAAGTCCTGCAAGAATACCAAGAACAAGCACAAGTAATATACTCGTATATGCAGACCAGTGCCAAGACACCATAGCAGTTGCTGCCACCGCTCCGAGGAAGCCTGACAAATAACCAACAGACAGATCTATCTTTTGAATAATAATGACAAGAGTCATTCCGATTGCTAAAACTGCTGTATAACCTGTCTGCTTTATCAAGTCATCTATATTCCTCGGTGAAACAAAGATTCCATTTGTAGCAACGGCAAAGAATATCATAGTAACTAACAAAGCGATATACATACCCCATTCACTAATGTTTAGTCCAAATATTTTGTCTCCAGCCCTACTGGATGATTCTTCGAACTTATCTGCTTTCATCATTTGACTCCACACCCCCTTTTTCAGCGAAATCGTCACGTGCGCCAATCATATAAGCTACTACTTTCTCTCTAAAACTATCAATATCACCAACAACAGGAGTATCACAGACTTTGCGTCCGTGGCGCAGTACCATCATCCGATCACATACTTGATAAATGTCTTCTAAACGGTGACTTATTATAATGATAGAAGTTCCTTGTGCCTTGAGCTCTCGAACCAAATCAAGCAACTTACTAATCGCAGCAACACTTAGAGCTGCTGTGGGCTCGTCCAGAATAATGACTCTGGCGTTAAAAGCCGTTGCACGAGCAATAGCAACTGCCTGGCGCTGACCACCCGACAAATTTGCCACCTTTAACCGCACAGAGGGAATGTCAATCTTTAACCGTTTTAATAAACGCTGTGTCTCTTGCTCCATATAATGCTCATTCATTACTTTTATCGGCCCTAACTTTACGCTTGCAACTTCACGCCCCATAAAAACATTAGCAACTACATCAAGATTGTTGGCAAGCGCCAGATCCTGATATACCATCTCGATACCATGTTGACGTGCATCCCAAGGGCTGGTAAAATACACCTTCTTACCATCGATGAGAATCTCTCCTTCATCAGGAATATATGCTCCACTTAGAACCTTCATCAAAGTAGATTTACCAGCGGCGTTATCGCCCACCAATCCCAACACTTCATTTTTATGGAGTAGCAGATCTACTCCTCGTAACGCATGAACACCGCCAAAACTCTTCTTAATATTTCGCATTTCCACAACGGGTATATCATCTTCCATATTTGTCCTCCCGTCCTTTAAAGTACTAAATAAAAATACAACTGCATTAAATGCACTAAATCTTTTTACAGTGGGTGGACGAGTATAATTACCAAAACGCTCTCGTTCCACCCACTATTCTTTTTTAGCAATAATTTCTATATTAACTAACTCTTTACCCTATTTTCTATGGTAGTCCTGTAAAATCACTAGCTGAGTAATAACCAGAATCTATCAAAGCAGATTTTACATTGTTCTTATCAACTACAACAATCGCGGAGGGTTTAGCAGGGACATCAATCTTACCATTGTTATAAGTGGTAGTCTGCGGAGGGGTTTTCCCATTGAGAAAATCAGTAGCTGCAGCGATTGCATCCTTAACTAATGTTCTAACATCCTTTAAGACTGTCATCGACTGTTTACCATCAATAATATACTGTACGGAAGCTTTCTCAGCGTCCTGACCTGTAATTACATAACTCTTGACATCCTTGTCGGCAGCAAATGCATCTGCAATTGCACGGGCAGTTCCATCATTGGGAGCCAGTATAAATACATTACCCTTGTCGGTAGGTTTTGCAGCAGTTAAGTTGGCTTCAGCTAAATTCTTAGCGACGGTAAAATCCCAGTTTGTTGTAGTTTGGCCAATGATTTTGCTCTCCTCTTCACGCGTCAACTTTTGTTTATTCTGAAGAGCGACAGCCTCGCTTGAGTTCTTTATAACGAATGTACCATCGGCAATTTTTGGCTGAAGTGTTTCCCAGGCACCCTCAAAGAAGAGAAAAGAGTTATTATCAGTAGGAGCACCAGTATAAATATAAAGTGGGTTATTCTTAGTATTGCCGGCCTTGTCAACCAAGTATTGCCCCTGAGCCTTTCCAACAGCAATGCTATCGAAGGTCACATAGTAATCAACGGCATCGGTATCAAGTATAAGACGGTCATATGAAATAACCTTTACACCTGCAGCTTTAGCTTCTTCCGCAGCAGCGGCAGCAGCAGTTGCATCGTGTGGACAAAGGATGAGAACTTTGATGCCTTTATTAATAAGGGTTTCGACATTCTGTTTTTCTACAGCAGGAGAACCCTGGCTGAAGAGAATCTCAGCCTTGTAGTTAGTGCCCTTAAGAGCATCGTTGAAACGAGTCTCATCTTGTATCCATCTTGGTTCGTCCTTTGTCGGGAGGACTATACCAATATCTACTGTTGCTTTCTTTGAACACCCTGTAAGCAAAAGTCCTCCAAGTGCAGAAACAAACATTAATACTATTACTAACAATAATAATGACTTTTTCACTTTTCACTCCCTTCCTTTCTTTCATTTTTAGTGTAATTTGGAAGCACCCACCATAGTGGTGCTTTTTCTTTTAACAAAATTTGTAGAATCACAACAAATAACCGAAACTGAATTTTTCACCCAAGTTCTCCTTGACCCAAAGGGTTCCATAAAAAAGTCCAGAGAGCACAGTAAATAACAGATCTATAATTCTCCAATAAAAGTCCCTTACCACCGAAGTAAGCCTTGCAACAAGCGATAAAACAGAAGACGGTAACTCACACATAAAAACAAATAAACCAAAGTGAGTCTGAGAAAATACCTCGGACCAGTAGTTTTTTCTCAACACATCTACTCCAAAAATTCTACATTCTTTATACACTTTTACTCTCCTCAACATCCAATAAGACATAACAACTAGGGTTGAGCTTTTAATCCCAAACCCGTGCATAGCTTTTCAGCGGTTGTAGCTCCTAATACATCTGCACTTTCATCTTCTTTCTTTTTTACAGTAAATAAAAAACTCTTAACGAAATTATATACAACTTAAAAAACAAGTCAATAATAAAATTAGGGAAAATATTAAAAAAACTCAAAATGGATACAAATACCAAATTTCAATCCATTGTGTGGAGTTGG
>JAEMPV010000097.1 GCA_022759145.1 Caldisericum sp. | reverse complement strand
GAGATTTCTACTTCTTTCCCATATTTACCGATAACAAAATACGGGTAAAGTTCCGCTTTATCAATTCTAACCTTCATTTTTTGCCTCCTTCATTTCTTTTTTAAACTCCTCGAAACTCATACCAGTCAATTTTACAAATTCCTTTCTTAATAACTCGTTCCAAGCCTGTGCGTAAGTAAGATTACGTTTTACAGGTTTCTTAGCAAGTTCCAAAAGGTTCTCATACACATCTTCACCGACTGCCTTCTTGTAAAACTCAATTCGTTCTTCCTCAGTAAGACGACCTCCATGTATGCGGAAGCGATGGCAATAAAAACATAGACTTATCCCGTTTCTTGTGTCCCAGCGAGTATTCCAGTTGTCCCGACCAATAATGTGTGCCGCCTCGACATGTTTTGTTGGCTTCCCGCACATTCGACAGGTAAAGTTGTCCCTCAAGCGAACAATCAAACTCCAAATCTCGTCGTTCTGTTTAACTACCTTCTTTTTCAAGTCCGTTTTGTTCTTCAAATTGTCCTCCTTTCAAGGATAATTTTACGACTTTTTGTCCTGTTTGCAAGGATAAATGTCCGATAAAATGTCCGATAAAATGTCCGAAATCGTTTCATTTTGCACCCCCTGCAAGCCACACAGATACAATACCACCGATAATAAGCACAGTAATAAAAATATCGAAGCACACACCAAAGACTATTGAAAATATGTCAGCATCACGAAAATCAGGTAATGCCGAGATAAACATTGCTTCTATCATACCTAAAAAACAAACGAGAAGTATTGTAAGAAAAATTTTACCTAAAAGCGTCATTTCTCACCTCATAAATTTGCAAATAAGAAAACCGTAAGGAAAAACGCACCAGTGATAAAGAAACTCATAGAAAATCTATTCAATAGCAAAACAATCAAGGCATGATTTTCTGGATAGTCTATAAGTCCTTTAAGATATTCTGCTTTTTCTCGAATTACGTCTTGACTAATTAACATTGATAAGAGCGTCGAAACGATACTCAATATAAAACATACCCACGCAATCAACAATAATGGGACATATCTATAAATAAAATTCATTAAAAACAACGATACTCCCAGCATTGCTCCAGAGAATACTAAAATAGCCTTATCAAACAAAACAGACTCTTGAAAATTAAACTCTTCGGTTTGCATTTGCTCGTTTATATTATTTTTCATCTCTCACCTCTAAAACATTCGAAATATACCAATGATGTGAAGAATAAAGCACACCACTGACGCTATTATAAGAAGTATAGCAGTCTTCTTATCTCTGTCCCAATAATAAGAAATGGCAGCATAAAGTAAAAACATACCCAATGCCAATAAAACATATAGCAACTCCACCAAGCAAAACTGCAAAAAATCATTTGTCATCTCTCACCTACTGAGTATCCAAATCAAAGCAACGATATAGAAAACAAGACACACAGCCGTCACTATTAGAAGTAATATGCCTGTCTCTTTGTCAATGTCTTTGCGATACGAAACACCTGCATAAATGAGAAAAATAGATGTTCCCAACAAACCGAGTATAATTTGCAACACAGGACTTATCCTCACCCCTCACCTCCAAGTTGTTTTTGCAAATGATAAATCTCGCAAAGCCGTTTGAAAATCTCAAATTCAATATCGGTGTTTTTCTTAACAAGCTCCTCAAATTTCTCGTTTTCGTCTCGGTTAATCCTTACTATCATAACTCGTTCAGGATTCTCATAGCCGTTTTCAATAAGCAAGTTGCGATAAGCACTTAATTGATAGACATATGAGTCATAAATCCCCGAGCCTGTTTTCCAATCTGCTAAAGTTAGAATGCCATCTATCTTTCCATAGAAATCTAATGTCCCACCATATTTGTATTTTTCGGACACCAGACTTGCCTCGATTAAAATAGGTTCGATAGTCTTATGTTTTTGCCACTCTAAAAAACTTAAGAAACTATTTTCTGCAAGGTCAATGATGTCTTTCGAATATTCTTTTGTATCAGTGCGTTGTAACTTTAAGAAGTCCAGTATCATTTGATGTGCTAAACTGCCAGCATCGGCAGTAGAGTTCTTTATCTTATGAATGTCTTGCCCGTTGATGCCTTGCTTCCAAGCCCATTCTATTAGTTGAGGTTTTGCAAGAAGTCCGATAACAGTTGTCACGCTTGGAACGATTTCACCACTTTGTAGCGTATAAACTTGATGGATTTTGTTATTCATTTGACGCCTCCTGTGCGATTTCAATTAGTTCTCTAATTGTTTGCTGTCTATTAAAAAACGGAAGTCGGACTGCAATTCTGCAACTTCCGTTAAGTAAGTGATAAAACTCGGGAACTTTGAAGCCTTCATCAAATAATTGTTCCAACAATTCGTAATTCTCAGATTCGCAAACAAAGTAAAAATAACCGTCATAGATTTCATAATCTATTCTCATCATTTACCTCCTTTACGATTTGAATTAGTCTATTGATTGCATTTTTCTTGCCTAACTTCGGAAGCCTGACTACAATTTTGTAGTCTCCCGAAAGAAGTTGAAAACTCTGATAAACCTCAAAGCCTTCGTCTCTTAATTTTTTCTCAAGTTCCTTCGGTGCGTGGATAAAGCCGAAAAAGTTATTTTCAACAAAATAGCCTGTTCTCATTTAAGACCTCCTACAACAACTATCCAAATATATATCAAGACTAAACACGACACAAAAATATACAACACCCACATGATATTAAAAGAAATATCATCTATATGTTTTCGTCTGTCGCTCCATCCAGGCAAAAAAGTATCCAAAAGTTGAACCACCGCAAGCAAAAATAAGACTGTGATACCAGCAATGATAGTAAAAAGCATAATTCTCATTTCTCACCTCCTAAGAGTTCGGGATTTTCGTAAATATTGCCAACGACTTTATAAGGTGTTAGAAATACTAAATCCAAGAATAAATCAGAACGCTCTTGATCTACACCAACTCCCATAAAACCAACAAACTTATCAAGCCATTTTACGATATACAAATGATTATCGTATTTCACAATGTCCCCTTCATAAATCTCTTTCCCGTTCTTGTCTTTCAAACCAGTATACTGCATAAGTTCGAAGCCTGCAAAAAGCCCCGCCTGTGTGCCCGTGTCTAATAGATACCACATAATCAAAGTCGGTCTATTGTCTTTTGTAAAAAAGTCTAACTTATAAACGGTTACCATTTTATTCTCTTTTACAATCCACGCCCTGAATTTGATTTCTCTCATTTCTTATCTCCTTTCGTTTAAAAGTCCTCTTTCATTACTCCATTAGGCTCGAGT
>JAEMPV010000096.1 GCA_022759145.1 Caldisericum sp. | reverse complement strand
CTTGCACAGTTCTTAAATAATTCTTGCTTCTAATATTTACTATTTCCTATAGATAGGACCTCCACTCTTATTTTTCAACTATTATGCATTAATCCATTTTTGCTTAAACTGAGAGCCTCCAGAACTCAATATCCCATACTTTTTGTATTATTCACCTCCCAATACATCAAGGTAATTTTGCAAGGCTAATTAGAGGCAAAGTCTTTGTCTCGCCATCTTTTATTGTAAATTCTCCATAATATTCCAAATATCCTTCTTTTGTCACTTTTATCTCATGATGCCCTGGTTCTATTTTGTAAAAGAAAAGTGGTGAGAGACCAACTTCTATGCCATCTATATAAACTGTTGCATAAGTAGGGTTTGTAGATATATTTACTGTGGCTGTTTTACCTAATTTCATAAGCGGCTGATTTATGGAGTATTGTTTGTTTTCTGTTATTTTGACTGTTTCTGTGTAGTCAAGATATCCAGTTTTTGTTATTTTTACTGTATATGTCCCCACTTTAAGATTTAGTTTTATAGGTGTTATCCCCTTATAACTATTATCAACATATACTTTCGCCCCTGTTGGATTTGAGTTCACTGAATGAGTGCCTGTTTTTGGTGTAGTGGTAGTAGAGGATGAGGTAGATGTAGAAGTAGTTGAAGATTTCTCCAGAGCAATATTCACAGTCTTCGATGTATCTTAAGAGCTTAAAGTTAAAGTTTGAGAGAACTCTTTATAGCCATCTTTTATGAGTTTTAAAGTATATGTTCCTGCCTTCATGCTGTAGTTTGCTATAGGTGTTGCTCCTATTTCTTTTCCATCAATGTATACTTTTGCACCTGCTGGATTTGAACTTATTGATACAGGGATATCCTTTTCGGCTGTAGTAGTTGATGTCTTTTCTTTTAATGTATATGACAAGGTTTTGCTTTCTTTTTCTTTTATGTCGATAGTAGCGTTGCTATCAAGATATCCTTCCTTTGTAAGTTTAATAGTATGAGTCCCTGGTTTTGTACTAAATTCATTTAATGGTGTTATACCAACCTTAACTCCATCAATATATACTTCAGCCCCTTGAGGCTCAGAGGAAATAGAAAGATACGCCAATTGAGGAGTGATATTATTTGTATTTGTTGTGCTTTGTCTATTGTTCCCTTTTATGATAAAGAAACCAAGAACTAACAGCATAATAATAGATAAAACTGCAATAAGTGGCTTTAAAGAACTTACCTTATTCTTGCTTCTGCTCCCTATAGGAATTGTCTCTTTTTCTTCAGGTTTTACAGAAATCTTTGGAGATTCTGCATTAGATAGTTCCTCTGATTTATTTTCTTTCGTCATCTTCACCGTTTTTTCCTCTGAAGAGGTAATTTCCTCTCTTTGTTCTTCATGTGGTATCTCTTCCTTAACATCTACTTTTGGTATGGCAACAGTATCCTCTTCTGACAACCCCTTTTCATTAACCTTTTCTTTCTTAAGCCCAAGCTCGGGCTGAAGTTTAAAGAAAACCTCGTGCGCTTTTTTGGTTAATGGTATTTCTAAATCATCTGTTTTTACCTTATATCCGGGCGAGACGAGTAATATCTTATGTTTTCCAAATGATACTTCTGTGTCTTCTAACGGTGTTACTCCAATATATTCTCCATCGAGGTATATTTCTGCCCCCTCAGGCTCCGATCTCACTGTAAGTTTGCATTTCTTCTCCTCAACATATGATGAAGCAATCATATGTTCATAATCCTTATCTTTAAACAACTTCAAATCCTGTATAACTTCATCCATTGATTGGTATCTATCATTTGGATCTTTTGCAAGCATCTTCAATATTATCTTCTCAAGATATACTGATATCTTCGGATTCTTTATTCTTGGTCTTGTAGGATAAGAATGCACATGCTTGTATGCAACACCAAGAGGAGTATCTCCCTTGAAAGGTATATCTCCTGTGAGCATCTCATAGAATACAATACCAAGAGAGTAGATATCCGTCCTTTGATCTACATCACTTGTCTCAGAGAACTGCTCAGGGGACATATACTCAGGTGTCCCAAGGGATACCCCAGTCTGTGTAAGTTTTGTCCCTGATACTGCCTTTGCAATGCCAAAGTCTGTTATGTATGCACTCTCTCTACTCTCATCGTAGAGTATATTGCTTGGCTTAACATCCCTGTGTATTATGTTATGCTTATGTGCATATGATAGTGCATCTGCAACCTGCATTACAATATCAATAATCTTATCAACATCCAATAACTTATCTTTCTTATCACTTATTAACTCTTTTATTGTCCTTCCCCTTATGTAATCCATTACAATGAAGTACTTATTCTCATATATTCCTGCATCGTATATCCTCACAATATGTGGATGCTGTAATGCTATCATTGTCTTTGCTTCCCTTGTAAACCTCTCAACAAATTCCCTATCCTGCACAAAATATTCTGGAAGCACCTTTATTGCAACATATTCCTCAAGGAAAGGATGCAATCCCTTATAGACAATAGCCATTCCACCTCTGCCTATCTCCTCTATGATCTCATACTTGTCAATTTTCTTAACATTATCAGGCATCTTATCCTCCTTTTTAATTTTACTAAAAAGAGGTAAAAAGTTAAAATTAATTTCGATAAAGGTTTACAATAATTCTATTTTTTATCCTCCATATGTTATCGTAATTGTTTGTGTATTAGGATCCCACTTAACATCACAACCAAGATTTTCAGCAACAAATCTCAGAGGTATCATTGTCCTTCCATTGATAATCTCAGGATATACCTTCGTATTTGATGCATCAATGAATTTCTGAACCCCATTCACATATGCATTAGGATTACCAATTTGAAATATGAGATGATTATTCCCTAATATAATATCTACTCTCTTTTCATCAGGATTCCACTGGACTGTTCCTCCCAATGCTTCAATGATTGTTCTTATTGGAACAAGCGTCCTCCCATTCTTAATGATAGGAGGAGAATCAAGATATCGTGTCTCCCCATTAACTGCAAAGGCAGAATTACCTACTTGAAGGACAATAACTATTTGATTTATCTCTTTCTCAAAACTTGCTTCAATTGTATGATTGGCTGTAACATTCTGAAATGTATAAGTTGATACTGCACCAACCGAAACTCCATCAACTTGGACATTTGAAATCTTATACCCAGAATAAGGAGTTATTGTGAATGTTTTTGATTCTCCATAGTTAACTGAAATAGTTCCTGATGGCGATATATACCCACCAGAACCTGCTGAGGCGGTGATTGTGGGGTTTACGTCAAATGAGTTGCTTGTGCCTGTTTTACCTGAGTAAGTTGCAGTGATTGTAACACCTGTATTGGCAGTAGGGATTGTAACCTGAAAGTTAGAAAGAACTCCGTTAACAAAGTTTGAAGTGGTTGTTGGAGATATTGAGCCTTTGTTAACAGAAAGATTAATTGATGAGTTAAATCCTGTGTAAGTATTACCATACTGATCTTTTGCAGTGATTGTGACGGTGAAAGAAGTATTTGCTACCTTAGGGGATGATATTGGAGAAAACTCAAAGTGGTCAAGCATAGGAGCGTTAGGCTGAACAACCAGTGTAACATCATATGTATGAGTCTTTCCTCCACCTGTTCCCTGGATTGTG
>JAEMPV010000095.1 GCA_022759145.1 Caldisericum sp. | reverse complement strand
ACAAAGCCCCTGCTATATTTGACTTTGAAAAACTCAAATGGATGAACCATAAATACATTCTTGATAAAGACTTAAAAGAACTCTGCAAGGATACTCTCCCTTATTTAAGCGAGGCTTATGGCATTTCTGAATGTAACGAAAAGGCACTTCTAATAATTGATGCAGTAAGAGGCAATATGAATTTTACAAAAGATGTTAAAGAACTTGCAACACCTTTCTTTAAGAGATTGCTTAGCAATATGTCGCAAGATGATCTATCTTTAATTAAAGATAGAGATGCTTTAAAGACATTTGAGTATGTTATTGAGAAGATTGACGAGGTTGAGTTAGAAAAAAATGCTCTTGATAACTTCCTGAATGGTTTAAAAGATGCGCTTCAAATCCCCGGGAAAAAGATATACCATCCTCTGAGGGTTGCACTATTTTACTCTCGAAATGGTCCAGAACTTTGGAAAATATTCCTTATCCTTGGAAAAGACGAGGTTAAAGGAAGGCTTCAAGAAGCGATTAATCTTGTAAAGCAATCAATTCAAGAGTAGTAAGCACTGTAATAACGCCTGCAAATTGAGATCGAAGAACCCCGCTTTTAAGGGTTACGATTCTTATATTTGCGTCTTTGAACTTCAAAACCTCTTCAGCTGTAAAACCCCCTTCAGGACCCACAAAAAATGTTATCGGTTTTTGTGGATTAATAAGCTGGGGAATATCTTTAAGAGTATAATCTCCGCCAAAGTGAAGCGCAAAGGCATTTTGTGTAGTGTTTTTTATAACTTCATTTATAACTTCATCAAGGTTTCTAAAATACTTAATTTCAGGCACGAAACATACCTCGCTCTGTTCTGCTGTGTTAAGCGCAATATCCTTGAGTCGATTGAATTGAGATTCTTTTAATTCATTTGGACTTCTTTTTGTTTGTATAAGCGAGATTTTTTCAACTTTTGCAGAAACAAGAAAGCGGATTGCATTTTCAAGTTCGCCTTTGTCGATAATGCTTTGTGCAATATGAAAGTGGATTTTCGATTTTTCGATTTTAGAAACTTCAATTATTTTGAAAATTAAGTTATCTTTACCTACTTCTACACATTCCGTTAAATAGATGTGATCAGAGTCAAAGAATTTGAAAATTTCACCCTTTTTAACTCTTAGGACATTTTTAAGGTGATGTAACAATTCGCCCTCAACAAATATGGTTCTGTTTTCGATTTTGCTTTCTCTAAGAAAGTAGATTGCCATATAAACTTTTTAAAACCTCTAAGATATATTATAATACCTTTGTATGGAAAGAGAAGATATTAAGAAACTTGTAAAAAGTAAACTTGATACAAATCTTTTTAAGCATTCGCTTGCAGTTGAAGCGGTTATGAGAGAGATTGCAAGGCGATTTAACGAAGATGAAGATTTATTTGGAATTGCAGGTCTTGTTCATGATATCGACCTTGACACAACCAAAGACAAACCTCATCTCCATAGTATCGTAGGTGCAGAATTTTTGAAGTTAAATGGTTTTGATGAAAGAATTGTTGAGGCAGTAAAAAAGCATAACCCTGTTCACAGACTTGAGAGAGTTACTCTTCTTGAGAAGGCGCTTTATGCAGCAGACCCTTTAACAGGCCTTATAACTGCCTGTGCCCTTATTAAGGGAAAAAATCTTGACAATGTTACAGTTGATTTCGTTTTAAAAAGATTTAAGGAAAAGCGTTTTGCAGAAGGTGCAAACAGGGAGCAAATTGCAAGTTGTTCGGAATTTGGATTGACTCTTGAAGAATTTGTTGCACTTGGATTAGACGCAATGAAAGGCATCAAGAAGGAGCTCGGATTATGAACTTTATTGAAAAGATAAAAGAGTTTGACATTGAAAAAAGAATTGACTTGCTTGAGGACTATCTTAAAAAACATCCAGAAGACGGAATTGGTGCTTACAGGTATTTGAGCCATTTATACACGCTTAAAGGAGACCTTAAAAGAGCCGAAGAGATTTTAAAGAAAGGTGTTCAAAATAATCCCCAGAATTTGTGGCTAAAGTTGATGCTTGGAGATTTTTATTTTTTCACTTTAAAAAATGAGGGAAAAGCAGAGGAGATTTACAAAGAAATTCTTTCGCATTTTGATAGTCCCGTAAGGAGCACGCTTTCTCCATATAGATATGTCCTTAAAAGACTTACAACTATTGCCTACAACAAGGGAAACTTTGACGAAGCTAAAAAGTTTTACGAGATGTTCTATGCAATTGAGCCATCCGATTTTTATGCAAGTGACTTTTTAAAGTATGCGGAGATTCTTTATAAATCGGGTGAAGTCGAAAAGGCAAAAAGCGTTATTGATGTAGGTATAAGGACACATCCAAAGAAAAACGAATTAAAAGAATTTGCAAATAAGTTTTTGAACGGTTCATATACTATTGAAAGTAGAACTTATGAGTCAGAAGTAAAGAAAATACCAGTAAAAACTCCTATTATAAAAGAGGATGATGATATTATTGAGATTGTAAAGAATTATGCAGGACCACTTCTTGAGAATGGCGATATTGTAACGATTTCTTCCTGCGTTGCAGCAATTGCTGAGGGAAGAATCTACCCTGTTGATGCAATTAAAGTTTCTCCAATTGCTCGTTTTGTCTCTCGATTTGTAAACCAGGAAAGTGTGCCTTTTGGTGGGGCTGCACCTCTTGCAAATCCCTATGCAATGCAGGTTGCAATAGAGGAGGTTGGGTCTTTAAGAATATTATTGGGCTTTGTGTTAGGAGCGATAGGAAAAATTTTCGGACTTGAAGGTGTATTTTACAGGGTAGGCGGTCCTCAAACAGCGCTTATTGATGACCCACCAGGTGCGATTCCTCCATATGATTACTATATAATCCCGGGTCCTAAGGATTCGAACAAACTTGCAGAAGAGATTAAAAATACGATTGGTTTTGATGTTGCAATTGTTGATGCAAACGAACTTGGAAGGGCGTGGGTTGTTGGTGCCTCTGGTAAAATTGATAAGAAAAGGCTTGAGAAGGTTCTCACAGATAATCCAGCAGGAAACGAAGACGAGGGCACACCAATAGTCATCGTAAGAGGATTCAGATATTAATAAAGTATATGGATTTGCTTTTCTGGTTATAGTTTGGAATTTTCCTTTTTATTTTCCTTGCTATTAAAAACGAATTTAAAAATCACTTTTTGGCGTGTAAAGAC
>JAEMPV010000094.1 GCA_022759145.1 Caldisericum sp. | reverse complement strand
CCTCCTTAACCACTTGAGTGGATGAAAAGATCCCACTCAAGACTCCCCCTAAAATTTTTTTGTCACCCCGAAATGCATTATTGAGGGGTCTCCTCCTTTAAATCGAGGAGGTAGACTGACCCTCCTCGAAACTCCACCCGAAGACGACTTTTTAGTTTTCACATAAGGGGTAGAGCGTGTCGATTTCTTTTTGAATTTCGATGGTTTTTGAAAGGGCGGTTGCGATTTTGCAATAGGTGATTGTCTCGTCGAGGGTAAGGAATCTGCCTTTCCTATCTTTTAGCCACTTGCTCATCACCTGATAACCGCCTATTTGATATTCAAATACCTCTTTTGTGATACCCTCAAAATATTGTGTTGCATTTATATAAACTCGATTTTGATTTTCAACGAAATTGACTTTTACAACTTCTGAGTTTCCGACGCCCTGAAATTTTGCAATTGGGGTATTTAATTCCTGAGACTTCAGTAAGTGGAGGTCAACAAGCCTTTTACCAAGCAAAGTCATTTTTGTAAAAACATCATAATTGCTTGTAAGCGGAATGCGTGGAAAATCAATTTTTAGAAATTCTGCATACTTTGTGCGGTAAATATTTGAATAAAGCACTGCATAGATGTAGTAAAAGATTTCTTCAGGTGTCGGAGTTTTTTGAAAATACTTTGTAAGTATATCGAAAATTTCAGGCTTTATGTTTGGAACTTTTTCTGTTTGGCTTGCGCCTTCATCAAACAAGTCCTTTTTGTCGGATGATGGGTAGAGGTAGAGAGGACAAATAGTATTGTTTGCAAAAGCGCTTTTAAAAACACAACTTTCAACAATGAGGTCTGAAACGAAGGCATAAGAAAAAGGTGTCCTTTTATTTTGTCTTTTAATAAGTAGCCCCAAATTTTCCTGCAACATATGGCGCATAACTTCTTTTCTTGAGCGTTCTACAAGATCTTCATGATAAAATATCCACTGAATATCAAAAGGTCTGTAAAGTATTGGGACAATATTTTGGAATACCACTGTATCAGGAATAGATTGAAGCGAACTCCATGCTTTCCTGATGCTCCATCCTTTTTTCTTGCTTATCTTGAAATGTTCGTGAAGTTCATCATCAGTTAATTTGCTATTTTTGAAACTCAAAATTCTATTTTCAAGGACCTTTTTGTCTCTATCGATTACAAATTCATCTCTTGCTGTGACTATACCGACGCTATTCACCGGGAAAATATCAGTAATTTTTGGAAATGTGTTGTAATCATTGAGCAATTCCTCATTTCTCGGGACAAACATGTAAAATTCTGGTTTTGGCTCGAGTTTTTTCCACTGAGTTGTTGTAAAATCGTTATTTGATAGATACTCATATTTTTGTTCTCTTAACCTCCAGATTTCTGAGTGATAAACGCCTCGTTCTTTTGCATCCTTTTTCTTTATGAAAAATGCGATTGCAACCCCTTGCCTTATATCAAAAATATTCTCGTCTTTGCTTCCGTCGGGCGCCTTTTCCTTTTTAAGGCTGTTGCCGTGCAAATCAAGGACATAAATTTCGTCAAATGTCTTCATTAAGGATTGTCTCATTCCCCTGAATGTCGGGTTATCAAGGTAACTATGATTGGTTATAAACCCAAGCACGCCTTCGCCATTTTTGTTTATCTTCCACTGCGCAAAGCGGATGAATTTTACATAATCATCCTGAAGCCATTTCGGATTTTTCTCGTTAAGCGGTTGTCCGTCAACCTTGTAATAACTTTGGATGCTGTCTATATCTTCTTTGAGAAGTTTTTCAATCCATTCGCCATTATTTGCTGAAATGCCAGAATAAGGAGGATTGCCCATAATCACGATTATTGGAATTTCTTCTTTTACCTTTTCTGCGTTTTTGGATTCCTCTGAAATTGACGAAAGAAACGGGAATGATGCCTCACTTATAACATTAGTCTCGAGGGTGTTTGTAAGGTAGAATTTAATTCTCTCATTTTCGGAAAGCTTGTATCCATAATCTTCGAGGAGGAACGAGATTCTCATATGCCCGATTACATAAGGCGCCATCATAAGTTCAAACGCATAAAAGTCATTTATAATATGGTCTTTTATAAATCCTTTAAGGCTTTCATCGCCATATTTTTCTTTAAATTCATCGATTGCAATTGTTATTGCTTCTTCAAGGAACGAGAGCGTCCCGCCTGCAGGGTCGAGCACAGTTACATTTTTATCCGAAAGCCCGTCAGGTTTGTCAAACTTTTCTTTGAGAATTGCATTAAGCGAACGCACGATATAAGAAACAACAGGCGCAGGTGTATAATAGACACCTCGCTTTTCACGTTCCTCAGGGTCGTATTCTGCAAGGAAGTTTTCATAGAAGTAGATAATAGGGTCTTCGCCTTTCTTCTCGCTTCGGTATTTTTTGAATATATCGCTTACATCAAAATGGGCAAGGAGAATTTGCAATATCATCGATTATCCACTCCATCTGCTCGGGGATGTCCTCAAGGGAAATTATCTTGAATATGTCCCTTAAGATACCGAATGTCTTTGGAATTAAATAAAATGCTTCACGTCTGTTAAATTCGTTTTTGCTGCGTAACCGAGCTGTAAATAATCCATATGCAAGCGTCTGTGCATAAAGGTCGCAAAAATCGTCTTTTGTGATGCCTGTTATGAGATATTTGCCGAAACTTTCATAAAGCCCATTTAGAAAAGGTTCGCCGTCCTCAAGAAGTGATGAAACAATCCACTTGAGCATCTTGGTTTTGTCTGCAAGCGCTTTTGCAATTTCATCTGTTGAAAAGGTCTCTACCAGGACAAACGAGAAAAATTTTTCGAAAAATTCTTTAATTTCTTTTTCTTTTGATTTTGTAACTGATGTCACATTGAGGTTAATAAGTTGAGTAAAAGGCAGTATCTCAATTTTGTCAATAAGGTTACCAGATTTGTAAAGCCTGAATTCAAGAAGGTTTGTGAGGATTAGATTGGGGAAAGCGTTTCTATATCTTTGTAGTTGCTCGCTTTTTTCGATTTTGTTGAGGTCCTCATCGGATATTTCACCTCGACATAGCCAATAATTTCGTTATTTCCTTTCCATATTCGTATGTCAGGGTTGCCTGCCTCGGTCTTTTTGGGAAGTATTCGCACATCAACATCGATACCCTGAAGGTCCTTTGCAATGTTGGAAAGGAAATCTGCAAGTATCGAGTAAAAACTTTCTTCTCTTGTGTCTCCTTTTTCGTAAATCCTTTTTATACTCTCGAGGTAATTCTTTATCATGCCAACTTATTATAACAGAAAGTAAAAATTTAAAAGAGGAGATTTTAGATCGAGGAGGTGGGACATTTGAGGGGGGTAAACGCCACCACCTCAAGGCCCCCGAAAAACAAACGGCGGAGATGTCTCACTTCGTTCGACATGACAATTAATGGAGGAGGGAAAAGTCCCCTCCTCCA
>JAEMPV010000093.1 GCA_022759145.1 Caldisericum sp. | reverse complement strand
TTCCTCCTTTAACTTTATTATAGTATTTTGCTATTTTTCCTCCCATACATCCCACATGCCGAAGCCTTCGGAGGATTTTGCACCGAGCCCTGCATCGTAAGTTGCATAGATGAGTTCTAAGGAGCCGGTTAATTTGTATATTCCTGAGAAGCATTCAATAATCGTGTTTTTGAAATAGACTATCTTTTTGTTCTTTTCGAGGGAAAACCTGTATGGTTCAATATCAAGGTGGAGGTCTTTTGATGCATCTTCGGAGACTGACATACCCTGTGCCTGTTTGATTATGATGTATTTCTTTTGTGCGTTCTCTTCAATGAGGCGTTTAAATTCGCTTTCTGTGGGACGGTAATAGTGGGTTGTCTTTTTACCGTTATTTTCAAATGTGCTATAGGCAGTAATTGGGGAGAGGGTGCGAATAAGGACAGATTCACTTAGTTTGGGAGGTCTTATGACTTCAACTGCTGAAAGAAAAAGATTAAAATCGTTCAGAGGGATGCCTGTTTTTCGAAAGGCATTTGAGCCAAGGTCTTCTACGATTTCATAAAGGGGAGAGGAAAAATAAAAGGTGATGAATTTGTGAAAGTTGAGAGCGTTGTTGTTTACCTTTTCGCCTTTTTCGATGATGTTTGAGTATGTAAAAAGTTTGAACTTTTTCCCATCGATTGGGAAGCCCTCGAGGTATAGCTTTGCTGCCATAGGTTCAGAAAAAGTGTTGTAGACAAGATAGTGCAAAAGATAGCCATAGTGCATTGGAAGGATGATGTCCCGCCCTTTAATGTCTTCGAATGTTAACTTTAACCTCATTCAATCCTCCTTATTTTATTATATACGAAATTTTGTTCGTGTCAATACCCTATAAATAAAATTTCAATTACTTGTTAAGTTTCCTTGCAACAACAATAAAGCCAGTATGTGCAACCATCCTATCAACGGGGCGTGTTGCAAGAGGCTCGACTTTCCAGCGCCTCTCTAAAGTTTCAAAAGTGCCAAGGTGATAGAAGCATCCAAGGTCATCGAGTGCCTCTTTTGTCTGCGTAATCTGTTGAGTGGTTGGACTATAACTTATGAGGATGCCACCAGGAACAAGCGCATCTTTAACGGTATTAAGCGCACGCCACGGCTCAGGTACATCGAGAATAACTCTGTCAAAAGGCATATCTTCAGGCTCAATTGCCTCGTTATACACATCCTTTTTCCTTATGATGAGGTTTTTGGGGATGGTCTTAAAGAAGTCATAGACATTTTTAAGGAGGACATCTATAAAGTCACTTCGAATTTCATAGACAACAAGCTTACCCTTGCCATGAAGTATTTGAAGGAGTGTTACGGTAAGCGCTCCTGCCCCACCACCAGCAGTGAATATCCGTAAGTTTGGATAAATATCGCCGTGGATAAGAATTGCACCAATGTCCTTTGGATAGATAATCTGGGAAACCCTGCGCATATGGACGGTATAAAAAGGTGTGCGTGCCCTGAAGACTGTCACCTCTTCTCCCTTAAGCGACTTTACAATAGAGCCATCAATTTTACCAATAACCGAATCATGCTCTAAAATGCCAAAGTGGAAGTGTGTTTTTTCGCCTTTTACAAGTTTCAAAAGGAGGATTCTGTCTTTGGAATCAACAATTTCAACCAGGTCGCCTTCTTTAAATTTCTTTTTCATTTTCTATGTCCTTTGTGAGTTTGCAAAAAGAGCAGATACCATCTTCGCTTGAAGTTGGCATGCCGCAAATTTTGCACTCCTTGAGTTCGACTTCTTCCTTTTTAAAAATATCTCTATTTCTCAAATATCCGTAGTAGAAAGTCCGTTTTATGCCTCTAAACTCCTCATTTATTTCATTTAAAACTTCCTTTGACTTTGATAGTGTTACACTTCCAATCTTGTATGGGCATACTTCACTTGTGTAATCAATTTGCATCATATCCGCATAGGCTTTTAACTCTGCATCCGAAAGCCTGTAGAGTGGCTTAATCCTTTTTACCAATTTGTCTTTGTAGGGAGGGGTTAAGGGGGAGTTTCTTGAAAGCGTTTCAAAATCCCAATTCAAAATTGCCTTGAATATGTTGGAAGCGCCATCATCGAGGTTGTGCCCCGTTGCAATTGCATCGACTTTGAGATCTAAAGCAATCTTGTTTATAAGATATCTTTTTATTGTGCCACATACACCGCAGCGAGGGCGATTTTTTGCCTTTTTAAAAACACCTTCCATATCGATACCAAAGTCATCTTTTACGCTAAAGATACGGACTTCTTGCCCGATTTTTTCTGAAAAAGTTTTGACAACCTCGAGGCTTTTTTCTGAGAAAAAACCATAGTGAAGGTTGAGGTGAACAGGTATTATGTTAAAACTATTTTTGTGCATTAAATACCAGAGGACCATCGAGTCTTTGCCACCCGAAACTGCAACAAGGACTTTCTCCTGTGCGTTAACAAGGCGACTTCCAACTGCATGCCCCTCAATACCCTCTTCAAACTCCTTTTCAACATGAATTTTAAAGCACTCACTACAAAAGTGAAGCCCCTCAAGGTGAACCGAAGCAGGCTTGCCACAACGGATGCATTTTGCCATACTTAATTATAGCGAATTTTGTATTAGTTCGATTACATCCTTTGTAGTTTTAACCATTACCCCCATATTCTCAAGGTCAAAGAGATTTGCCTTTTGCACTTCAGGAGTTTTCGAGGCAGTGCCATCGCTTACAACAATTACATCATAATCATAAGATATGCCATCCACTGCGGTTGCTCTTACGCAATTTGGCGTTTGAACACCAGTTATGACGAGTGTATCAATCTTGAGGCGTCGAAGAACAAGGTCTAACTCTGTATGAAAAAACGCAGAGAACCTCTTTTTTATAACGACAATTTCGTTATCCTGAGGCGTGAGGGGAGATACAATCTCTGAGCCTTTTGAATTTGGCAAAAGTACACTACCCCCAAGAGGCATTCTTGCCTTATCAATATCAATCTTGCCAAGGTGAACTCTCTTTACGAAAATGCGCGTGAGATTATTTTCTCTAAAGAATTTAAGAAGTTTTTCAATATTCGGAATTATGTTTTTGCCGTAATCAACAAAAAGAGGGGAGGACTCGTTCAGGAAGTCCTCCTGCATATCAATTATGAGAAGCGCTACTTTCATTTATGGAACCTTATTCAAAAATGCAAATTCGTCAAATGGCTTTCGTTCGGGGCGTTTAAGTTCGGATTGGACCTGTTTTTCTGAAAGAAGTGGTGAAATCTCTTTTGCATGCTTTGCAACAACAATTAA
Source organism: Caldisericum sp. (assembly GCA_022759145.1). Taxonomy (NCBI): domain Bacteria; kingdom Pseudomonadati; phylum Caldisericota; class Caldisericia; order Caldisericales; family Caldisericaceae; genus Caldisericum; species Caldisericum sp. The sequence goes on along the minus strand of JAEMPV010000093.1, from coordinate 1,860 downwards.
GGCAATTACTTCAAAATTTTCTTTGATGTTAACTGCCTTCTTTACGACTTCTTCATCAAAACCAGCAATTGGATGTGCAACAAGCCCTAACTCTGTTGCTCTCAGTATTAGAAAGGCATTTGACAACCCTGTGTCATAGTAAGCATAAATGCCATCACGCATATTGCATGCAAGTTCCTTTGAAGTAAAAACAACAACCACCATTCCTGCATTTCTTACCCACTGGTTTCCCTTTGGAAGTGCTTCAAAAACACGCTCAAGTGCATCTTTCTCATACACGAAAACATAACGCCACGGTTGTGAGTTTGTGCAGGATGGTGCAAGGGATGCATGATAAGCGAGGTCTTTTATAAGGTCTTCGGTTACCTCAAATGGCTCAAGAGAGCGATATGCACGGCGCTCATTAATTGCAGTTTTCACATCCATGAACTATCTCCCCTTCAAGAACTCTATTATCTCGTTTATGTCTGGAAGTTCCTTAATTGGATAAACTTTTGCAAAAATAACCTTGCCTTCCTCATCAACTATTATGTTTGCTCTTTCTGAGAAGCCGTTAAAGTGCCTGAAAACTTTTAATAGTTCTGCAACATGACCATGCGGCCAAAAATCTGAAAGAAGACGTGTCCTCTTAATCCCGATATGCTCTGCCCATGCCTTTTTGCAGGGAACAGAATCAACACTTACACCAACAGCAACGGTATTCAATGCTTCAAATGTATCCTGATTTGCCTCCAAACTCAGCATCTGTTTTTCACAAACAGAAGTCCACGCAAGAGGGTGGAACGAAAGCAAAACCTTCTTGCCCCTGAATTCAGACAACTTAAACGATTGATCATTTTGGTCTTTTAATTCAAAGTCTTCAACTAATGCGCCTAATTCAATCATATATGCCTCCTTCTTTAAAATCATTACATTATAACGCAAATTTTAAAATAAAAAAGGGCAGAAGAGACCCTCTGCCCTGAAAGTTTATAAACGGTTGAATTAATTACTTATTGTTGCTATATCCAACCTTCTCTGCTATTATTTCTGCGATCTTTTTTACATCTTCTGGGTCAAAATCAAGGGTTGGGATTTTCTTTACACCCATTTCGCTTATAGTAAATTCGTAATCGACCTTAATACCTCTTTGCTCCATAATCTTCGATGTGCACTTGTTTGCACATCCATTAATTACAATGACCCTCTTTGCATTTTTCCCGATGTTAACATGCACTTCAGAGCCTGCGCCAACTGCTGCAGTGCAGCACATCCTTGCCCCAACGCCTCTATTCGTGAGGTCTTTTGCTACTTCATTTCCAACCTGTCCTACACTTGCTGCACCATCACACGCAAAAATAATGTCAAGATTTGTGGCTTCCTTGCCACATGATGGCAAAAGATTCCAGTTCTTATTTACTTCGTTCTTTGTTTCTTCCATAGTTTACCTCCCATTTTCTATTTTGTTTTTGTTTATGACTTTTTGAACGATTGAAATACATTTATTTTCGTCTCTCACAGAAGCACGCATCTTTAGAAGTTCAACAGTCCGATTAATTTCATCATCTTCAATTGAACTAATGGCATCATACAAACTTCTAATAAATTGAGAATCTGGTTCAACAACCGAGTAAAGGATACCCTTTCCAAAGCGCTTATCCTTAACGAGCCCTGCATTCTTTAACTCTTTTAAGTACTTTGAAATGTTGTACTGCGATTCTGAAAGTGCGTCTGTAATCTCACAAACATAAAATTCACCCATTGCCTTAAGCAAAACGGCAAACAGTTTAAACCTTTTCTCTTCTGAAAGCGCTTTCATTACATTAGTATATTTGCTCATATGCACATTATAGCATATGTTCAAAGAAAGTCAAGAGGTAT
>JAEMPV010000092.1:4284-6877 GCA_022759145.1 Caldisericum sp. | reverse complement strand
AGAAAATTGTAAAAGAAGAAGGCGTAAAGAACGGCTGGGTTCAGTACGACTAACTGACATTTTTACTCTTTATATCTTTTATATTTGTCGTGTTTTCTTTGAATTGTGTTTTTAATGATATTACTTGTTCGAGTTTTTTATGCAGGGCATTGCTTTGTCCAATGCTAAGAAAAACCAAATTGATAAGGTTTTTCGCGCCATATTTTAGACTCTTTTTCTCAAAAAGTTGTTATTTGTGAGTCTTTCTGAGCATAGCAAAAATTTTGTCCATTTCTTTGACTTTTATTTTGCTATGTGTAAAATAAAATATGTATTAAGAAATTTTGAAAAGGAGTGGCAAATGGGCAAAGAAAATATTTCTGATTTAAATTTTGAAGACAAACTATGGAAAGCAGCCGATAAATTAAGGAAAAACTTAGAGGTTCATGAGTACAAATATGTTGTCCTCGGGCTCATATTTTTGAGATATGTCTCTTATGCTTTTGAGGAAAAGAGAAAGCAAATTAAAGAAACTGAGTCACAACAATATTCCGAAAAGTTTATAGAGAAAATTTCAGAAGACAAGGACTTCTATCTTGCAGATGGTACTCTTTATGTTCCGCCACTTGCTCGCTGGGACTATATAAAAATGAATGCCAATCAGCCAAACATTGGCGAGATATTAGACAAAGCCATTGAAGAGTTAGAGAAAGAATATCCCAAACAATTAAAAGATGTTATCCCAAAAATATACACTAAAGTGAACCTTTCTCCGTATGATTTTGCATTTCTTATAAATCTGTTTTCAGAGATACAGTTTGGCGATGGACACCTTGGCAGGGACATATTTGGAAGGATCTATGAGTATTTTCTTGGAAAATTTACTGAGGCTGAAGGGAAAAAGGGAGGAGAGTTTTATACGCCTCGCCCTATCACAAGACTAATCGTTGAAATCCTTGATGTAAAAGAAGGAAGAATCTTTGATCCTGCTTGTGGTTCTGGAGGGTTTTTTGTGTCTGCGTTAGAAAAACTGCAAAGGGAAGGTATAGAAAAAGAGCGATTGTCAATCTATGGGCAGGAATCAAAAGAATTTGTGTGGAAAGTTTGCAAAATGAACCTTGCGATACGAAATGCCGAGGGAGAAATCCAATGGGGAGATTCTTATCATGATGACAAGTTTTTTGACCTAAGAGCTGATTATGTTGTGTCCAATCCACCGTTTAACGATAGTAATTGGGGAAGAGACAGGATAAAACCAAACGATCCACGGTTTGAATTTGGCATTCCTCCAGAAAACAATGCAAATTATGTGTGGATTCAGCACTATATATACCATCTTGCTCCTAATGGAAGAGCAGGCTTCGTTATGGCAAATGGTGCTTTATCTGGGGGAAATCAGGAAGGTGAAATAAGGCGAAAAATTATTGAGAAAGATTTAGTTTACGGAATAGTTGCAACACCTCCAAAGATGTTTTATACAGTTTCTCTTCCTGTGTCTCTATGGTTTTTAAGAAAGTCAAAACCACCACATATGAAAGGGAAAATTCTATTCATTTACGCCAAAAAGATGTATGAGCCAATTTCAAGAAGGCAGAATGTATTTACCGATGAACATATTGCAAAGATAGTCGAGAAGTTTAGAATGTTTGAAGAAGGCAAGCCAGATGAGATGATTAATGAAGTTGGGTTTGCAAAGGTTGCAACACTTGAAGAGGTTGCTAAAAATGGTTATGTCCTTACACCTGGAAGATATGTTGGGATAAAACTTGATGAGGATGATGTCCCGTTTGAGGAAAAAATGTCTGAATATTCTAAGGAACTTTCAGAATTATTGAGTAAGGAAGATGAATTAACCGCAAAAATTAGGGAAGTTTTCGAAAGTTTAGGCTGGAAACTTTAGATGGGAACCGTGATTGTATGTGTTTAAAAACTTTTAAGCAATCACAAATGATTGAGGAGTAATGAAAAATGATTAAATTTAGATGGGAAAAGGAGTTTAAGGAAACCGAAATTGGAGAGATACCCAAGGATTGGGAGATATTGCGGATTAGCGATATTGCAACTATTAAAAATGGAAAGAGACCTGATACTATAAAAGAATTTGGCGTTTACCAAGTCTGGGGAGCAAATGGGCTTATGGGATATACCGATAATAACATTTTTGTAGCAACAGAGGAGTCCTTGATAACAGGTAGAGTAGGATCTTTAGGAAATATTTTCTATATAGAAAAAGATTCAAAAGTTTGGTTTTCTGATAATGTCTTGATTATATATCCTGATAAGTTAAAGACAAACTTAAAATTCCTCTATTTTCAACTATTGACACGTAAAGACGATATTTTAAGTTTGGATGTTGGTTCTACTCAACCGTTGCTTACTCAAAGTGCCCTCAAGAACCTTTTAATTCCTTTACCTCCTCTCGCCGAACAAACAAGGATTGCTAATGTTTTATCGTGGTTTGATGATTTGATTGAGAACAAGAAAAGGCAAAATGAGATTTTAGAAAAAACGGCAATGGCAATTTTCAAAAACTGGTTCATCGATTTTGAGCCGTTTAAGAACGAAGAGTTTGTTTATAATGAAGAACTGGGAAGAGAGATACCGAAGGGGTGGG
>JAEMPV010000092.1:0-4184 GCA_022759145.1 Caldisericum sp. | reverse complement strand
AACGAAGAGTTTGTTTATAATGAAGAACTGGGAAGAGAGATACCGAAGGGGTGGGTAGTTAAAAAGAGTAGCGAAATTATAGAATATAACCCATCGGTAAAATTGGAATTTAGAAAGTTGTACCATTTTGTTGAAATGAAAGATGTATCTACAAAATCTTTAACCTGCGAATATAGTTTTAAGGAGTTTACAGGTTCTGGTGTCAAATATTATAGTGGTGATACTTTGCTAGCGCGTATTACACCGTCGTTGGAGAATGGAAAGACTGCTTATGTTTGGTTCATAAATGAACATGAAAAAGGTTTTGGAAGCACAGAGTTTTTTGTTTTGCATCCAAGGAGCAATTATCTTAAAGAATTTGCTTATTTGCTTGCGAAAAGCGAGGATTTTAGAGAGTTAGCCATAAACAGTATGAGCGGAACTTCTGGAAGGCAACGAGCGGACATAAACGCCTTAAAAAATTATCTTTTGCCTTTGTCTCCCTTCCCTATTCTTCAAAAATTCCATTCCATTGTTGAGCCACTCTTCCAAAAAATTATCCTCAACCAAAAAGAAATTATGGCTCTTCGCAAAGTAAGAGATACGCTTTTGCCGTTACTTGTTTTTGGAAAATTAAGGATCGAGGAGGTATGAATTTGGAAAAACTGCCAAGCCAGTTGATAGGTAATATCGGACTTTTTTATGTGTGCTACGAGTTATCCAGGAAAGGTTGGAATTGTTTACCAACCACAAGAAATGCAAAAGGCGTCGATATTATAATATACGACTTGAATGGAGAGAGAAAATTTACAATTCAGGTTAAAGCACTTTCAAGAAGGAATCCTGTGCCTTTTGGCTCAAAACTTGAAATTATGGCTGACTTTGTTATTGTATGTACTGAAGTATTTACTGATAAGCCTGAGGTTTATATTTTAACACCCGATGATGTTAAGAAAAACATACACAAAGGCGTTAAAGACAGTAAGACTTCATATTGGCTACAGCCCCAAGGTTACCTGAAATTTAGAGAAGCTTGGGGGAAAATAGGAAAAGGTTATTAATATGGTACCATCTCTTACAGAAAAAGATACCGTTGAGAAACCTGTAATAGATTGGTTTAAGCAAAATGGGTATTCTTATATCCACGGCTCGGAACTTATTCCTGAATTCGGCGAAAGGGATTCGTATAGGCATTGCGTCTTAAAGAGGAGATTCTTAAGTTCAATTAAGAAAATAAATCCCTGGCTTACCGACAATCTTGCAGAAGAGGTTTATAGGAAAGTTATTGAGCTTGATCATCCCGATTTTGTTATGAAAGGAAAAACATTTTATGAACTTCTCACAACAGGTGTTAAGATTACTACGAGGGATGGCAGGGAAGAAAAAACCAGAATCGCCAAATTAATAGACTTTGAAAATACCGAAAATAATGACTTTCTCGTTTCAAATCAGTTTAAGGTTGAGTATCAATACGAGAAAGATATTTACAGAATACCTGATGTTGTCGTTTTTATAAACGGTCTCCCCATTGCAGTTTTTGAACTTAAAAGTTTCAATGCAAACGAAACAGCAAAGGATGCATTTTTAGATCATAAGAGGAAAATAGAGGATATTCCGCAACTTTATGCTTATTCTCAGATAGTGGTTGCATCTGATGGCTACGAAACTAAGTACGGTTCACCTACAAGCAATTGGGAGAGATTTTTTGTTTGGGAAGGAATTCTGAGTGATGATGACCTAAGGGTCGAAGAAATAGACGAGGGATTTTTTAGATACTTTTACAATGGAACTGAATTAACCTCGCTTGAAATTCTCATTAAAGGACTTTTTAATAAAGAACATTTGCTTGAATACATAAATGATTTTGTATTTTACGAGAAATCCGGCGAAAAATTTGAAAAGAAAATTGCATCATATCACCAATTTTATGCTGTTAGAAAAGCAGTTTTGAAGACCAAAGAGTGTGTTACCAAGGGGAAAACGCCAGACGAGCGACGGATTGGCGTTGTGTGGCACACACAAGGCTCTGGAAAATCCTTAACAATGCTCTTCTATGCTCTAAAAGTATTAAAAATTAAAGAACTCGAAAATCCACTTTTGCTTTTTATTACCGACAGAAAAAATCTTGACGAGCAACTCTATGGATTGTTCTCTCAAATACCAATTGCAAAGCAAGCAGAAAGTATAAAAGACCTTCAAGACAAAATAAAGAATATGCCCGGTGGCATAATCTTTGCAACAATCCAGAAATTTGGAACTGTTAATTCTACCGAATATCCTCTTCTTACTGAAAGGAGAAACATAATTGTTATTGCAGATGAAGCCCACAGAAGCCAATATAAGGAACTTGCGCAGAATTTAAGAAAGGCAATTCCTAATGCTTCGTTTATGGGATTTACAGCAACGCCAATTGAAATTGAGGACAGGGACACATACCTTGTATTTGGCGAACCAATAAGCATCTATCCAATGGATAAGGCACTGAGACACAAGGTCATTGTGCCAATATATTATGAAGCGAGACTTGCAGAACTCCACCTAACGAACGAATTTATTGACGAAGAATTTGAAGAGATATCTGAAGACCTTGATTCTGAAGCAAAAGAAACTTTGAAGCGAAAATTCGCAAGGCTTGAAAACCTTGTATTAAATGAGGAAAGAATTGACAAAATTGCAAGGGATATAGTCGAACATTTCAATAAAAGAAAAGAAGTTCTATCGGGAAAGGCGATGGTTGTTGTAATTTCAAGGAAAGTTGCAGTTGCCCTTTACGAAGCGATAAAGAGACAACCAAATGCGCCGAATGTCGAAATAGTAATGTCAGGTAATAAGCAGAGAGATCCAAAGGAATTTCACCAACACATAAGGAACAAAGCAGAAATGGAAGAACTGCTAAATAACTTTAAAGACCCAAATAAGGATCCAGAAATGGTTATAGTTGTTGATATGCTTTTGACTGGGTTTGATGTTCCGTGTCTCCATACAATGTATTTTGATAAACCTATGAAGAATCACAATCTCGTCCAGGCAATTGCAAGGGTTAATAGAGTTTTTAAAGATAAACCTGCAGGTTTAGTTGTTGACTATATAGGTATTGCAGATGATTTGAGAAAATCTCTAAGCAAATATACAATTGAAGCTATAGATAAAGTCTTAACTGATTTGAACAAGGTTATAAATCTCCTTAAAGAAAAATACGACATTGTCTCTTCGATGTTTTACGGCATTGACTACAAGAACTGGAAGTTTATGAAACAAGAGGATTTAGCACGAATTGTTGTTTCTGCTTATAATGCACTTCAAACAGACGAGCAAAAGAAAAAATTTATAAGAAATTACCTTGCTCTGAAAAAGATATATGCTCTTGCAAGTCCTCATCCCGAGACAATCAAAATCAAAGACGATATTCGATTTTTTGAGATGATTAAAAAGATGGTAGTTAAGTATAGCCAGTCTAAGAAGGATATCTCAAGGGACATCGAATACGAAATAAATCAGTTAATCTCGAAAAGTATTTCTGCTGAGGAACCAGTTGATATCTTCTCTTTAATTCAAAAAGACAAACCTGACATTTCCATCCTTGATGATAAATTTCTTGAACAATTCAGGAACATGCAATACAAAAATTATGCGGCTGATTTACTTGCTAAGTTGTTAAATGATGAAATTAGAGCAAGAATGAGGAGTAATCCGTTCAGGTATAAATCATTGTATGAGATATTGAAAGGAATTATTGATAGATACAATGTAAAGTTGATCGATACCATAGATGTTATTAATGAGTTGATTGAGATTGCAAAAGAGATAAGAAAAAAAGTTCAGGAAGGAAAAGAATTAGGTTTAACTGAGGAGGAGCTTGCCTTCTACGATATGCTATTAAAAGAAGGTATTTTTAGAAACGACGAAGAAATTAAGACAGTTGCAAGGGAAATTATTAAAAGGATTGGCGGCTACATAAAGGTTGTTGATTGGAATAAGAAAGAAACTTTAAGGTCGAAAATTAGAGTCCAGATAAAGCAGATTTTAGCAAATTCGATGGGTGATAATGTAGACTTCGACCAAATCAATAACCTTACAACGCAAATTTACGAGCATATCGAAGTGCTTTATGCAGCGTAATAACTAAATCTATTATTAATACTTTTTAGGTGGGGTTCTTTATGGTGTTGGATTCACGCAAAAGTAAATTAAAGATTCCTGGGATG
>JAEMPV010000091.1 GCA_022759145.1 Caldisericum sp. | reverse complement strand
TTCTTTTACAATCACTTCTGGTGATGGCTCTTTATTCCCGAGTGGTAATTTTGTAGTCACGATAGACAATGAAAGAATATTGGTTGGTTCAAGGAACGGCGATACCTTTTCATCTTTAACAAGAGGATATGATGGAACAACGGCAAGTTCACATTCATCGGGAACTCGTGTTGAATTAAGAATAATTGCACGGCACATACAGGAACTTCAAAACTTTTGCAACACGGCAGGACAGCCTAATGGACTTGCAACATTAGATACAAATGGATTAGTTATTCAAAACCCAACTAATGCAACATCAACACCAGCGGCTTCTAAAATACCCATTGCAGATAGTTATGGGCTTTTGGACAAGTGGATATTATCAGGCAGTGTTTACAATGTCAAAGACTATGGAGCAAAAGGCGACGGTACAACCGATGATAGAACCGCCATACAATCAACCATAAACGCTTGCAGTTCGGCAGGTGGAGGCATTGTCTTTTTCCCAAAAGGGCGATACTTGTTATCATCTTTTTATGATAGCACTAATCATTTTATGCTCCAGCCTAAAAGCAATATTTTATTTATGGGTGTCGGTGCAGGCAGCGTAATCACGGTTGCAAATGGACTAAACAATTCAGGCGACTTCTATATCTTTGCAGACACTTCTAATACTATCAACAATATCGGCTTTTACAACCTAACTTTTGATATGAACGGAACAAACAATTTAGTGCCTCAAAGCAATCCATATAAAATGAATGCCGCTATATACATATACTATGGAAGTAATATCTGGGTTGAAAAGTGTAGTTTCTTGAATAATGCGGGGCAACAGAGTGTCGTTTTGGGGGCAAATGTAAATACAAATCCTATCTCTAATGCTATAATAAATAATTGCTCTTTTAACACATTTGCTGGCGGTGTTGCTGGTAATACATACCAAGTAGACCATTCAGCAATCTATGCGGTTGGCAAAGATATTCATATAACAAATAACTATTTCTATAATCCATCTCCATCTCCAAATGCTACCGCAATAGAGATACACACAAATAATTGTGTTGTTTCAAAAAACATTATAGATAGCGTTCACACGGGAGTCATAATTTCTGCCAATGTTAACAACATAGATGGAACTATTATTTCTGACAATGTGATGACAGGTATCTATACAGGTGTTGCTTTAGATTCTGCAACAGGATACACTATAGGACAAGTATTAGTAAGCAACAACATATTTGAGCAGGCTGACGCAATGACTACAATAATAGGTTTCAGCAATGCACAGACCGATATACAAGACTTAACTATAAATGGAAATAAGTTTACCTGCTTGGCGGCGGCGAACACAAATTATGCTTTTGCAATACAGATTGATAAGGTTAAGATGTTGAATATTATTAACAACGAATTTGTGTCTCTTATGGGAAGGGCAATTTGTTATGGTTCTCCTTCACCAGATACCGCCTGTATAAACATCTCAAACAATGCTTTCATTGATTGCGGAAGAACTACAAATTCAGAAGTATCATATAAGTTTGCTGTAGTAATATATGGAACGGCTAAAATACATACGCTTCGTATAGTAAACAATCTATTTCAGAACACAGGAACAACAATTACACAAAGAGCAATAGCGCTTGAATGGGCGCCAGATTTAGGATACGGAGAGATTGTTAACAATACTATTATCAACATTCCTTCCGATGGAATTAATTGGAATACCTCTTCTAACATAGGAACTCTAATAATAGACCATAAGGGGACAGGGAATCCAAACGGTGTTGTTTGTGCTTCTCTTGGAAGTAAGTGGTTAGATAAATCAACAGGGACTTGGTATACAAAAACATCTGGTGGAAATGGAAATACGGGGTGGAACTAAATGTTTGATATAGCACCTTTTGATACGATACAATACGATACAATAGGTGGAGAGGTTATACTCTTACAATCTTATGTTAATTGCTCCACAGGGATATCGGCAGTAGTCAATGTATATAAAAGGCTCGTGGCGTCGGTAAGAGGGGCGACGCAAATATCTTTGCTTTTGACGATAAAAAAGGTGCTGTCCGCCGTCGTTAAGTCCTCAACATCTTTTGTATCTGATTTAGGCATTAAAGGTAAGGTATTCTTAAATGTTGTTATCTCAACCAGCACGGCGTTTGTGGGTAATTTAAAAGTTAAAAAGCCTCTTGCCTCTGCCTTTACCAGCAATACACGAGCATCATCGTTTATCTCTGTTAAAAAGGCGTTGCGAGGCTCTTTTATAGAGCAAACAATCTTTATTGCCTCGTTAAGAAAAGGATGGAGAAAGATTAGACCATTCACAACTATTTGGGGGAGAGTAAAATAGAATGTCAACATTACAAGTAGCAAGACCACCGAGTAGTGCTGTTGACCCTGATGGTAATTGGCAAAATCTAAACAACATATCTGCCGACGATAATGTTTATGCTACTTGCTTAATACCGTCTTCTGCTAGCGACTTCCAAATTATTGCCTACAATTTCGGTTTTTCGGTAAGCGGAACAATAAATGGTATTTCTGTCAAACTTAAAGTGTACGCATCGGTTGAAAGTAGTATATATCTTGACTATGTTATTTTTGGTTTTTGGAACGGGACAAGTTTTACACCAAAAGGAAATTCAAATTCTTATGTTGATTATTGGCATACAACTGATAATTATATAATTATAGGTTCTTCATCAGACTTATGGGGAACTACTTGGACACCAGATGATATAAATAATCCGCAGTTTGGTATATCTATATATGTTAATAATGACGATTCATCCGACCAAACCGCCTACATAGACTATGTAGAAGTCACGATAACTTATACTCCTCCTGCTGGCTCATCTATTCAATTAACTGCTTCTGTTGTATCATCGTCTATTGTTAATGCGTCATTAGGCATACAAAAGATATTAGCCTCCGCCATTCATTCCTCAACATCTTTTTTAGCCGACTTAATAATTAGGGGCAAGGTATTTTTAAACACAATTATCTCTACAAGCACCGCCTTTATAAGCGATTTAAAAGTTAATCATACACTCGCTTCTGTCTTTGCAGGTAAAACACAAATAATACCTTTTGCGTCTATCAAAAAGGCTTTACAGGGTTCTTTTGCTGGTAAAACGCTTTTTGCAGGCACTATCAGTGGAATAAAGAGGTTAGCAAGCAATATAGCAACACGCACCATTTTAACCGCCAATTTTATTGCTCCGAGACTTCTATCCGCTGTGATAAGCAGCAAGACAACTTTTACGGGGCAAATGTTAAAATTAAAGAACCTTGTAAGCCAAGTGATTGGCAAGACAACAATTCAGGCACAATTCATTAGAATAAGGTTGTTAAAAGCAATTGTTAACTCAACCACACAAATGGGTGTCTCTATACAAAAGACTGCAAGAATGTCCGCCTCTTTTGTCTCCTCCACGACTATTAAAGCAATCTCATCAACTTGGCACTTGATTAAGAAACCTACCGCTACTTGGAAACAAAAGATATAGGGGGTGATAAATTGGAAGACAAGATTACAGAGGCTAAAAAGGTTTTGGAACAAGAAAAGGCTGAAAGGGTAAGTAAATGCTTACAAGAGATAAATGAGGCGTTGGAAAAGTATAACTGCTATCTTGATGTGTCCGCCACTCTATCAACGCCTTCTCCTAACAATCCGACAGGCATTAAGTTTGCAATCAATGTATTGCCGAAGGGGGTGTGAAGTGCCTAAATATTATGTCTTTTTCTTAACAATACTTGTTGTTGTTCTATCCATAACAACGGGACTTTTTTATGAA
>JAEMPV010000090.1 GCA_022759145.1 Caldisericum sp. | reverse complement strand
CAAAATAATCATCCACCTTTTTTGCTAAATTCTTGGCTCTACTAGACGGAATCATATCCACAATTCTCAGCACATAACGATAAAGCTCATCCTTCAGCTTCCTTAACTCATCCCCTGTCAAATTCCGATACTCCCTAACATGCTTTAAATTTTGCCTTACAAAACCTTCCCACGTCCGATAATCATAATTCTGCCACATGTACCACAATATCCATACCCTCGATTCCCACGAAAACTTGCTGATAAATTCCCGATACGCTGGTCCAAAATAAGTCTTCATCATAACTTCAATCCATTTCTTCAAAATGTCGTCAGTAAACTCAAGCTGAAGCTCTTCCTTCTTTGCCATTTCATTCCTCCTTTTTTCATTTTGTTTCTATCATAAAACCTTCTTTATCAAAGTAAAACAACACCTACACCACTCCTTAAATAACTCAATCACCAAAATAGCCCCAACTCTTCTTCACAAAGCAACTTGTACCTCCCTCACACTTTCCTTCAATTCATTTTTGACTACAATCCCCATTACAACAATCCCTTCCCTCCCATCTATGTAAAAACCCTTTATAACCATACTTCCAATATACATTACTAAACTTAAACCCATTCTTTTTATCCTCACTCCAAATCCCATAGAAAATAGGCTCTGCAGCAAAAATTAACCACCTACTAGCTACATCCAAATGCTTTAAAATTTTACTCCCAAACCTATTCACAAGTAAACTAACAACATACGTATCTGAAACAGCCTCTAATGACAAAATCTTTTCCCTATCTTTCTTCCTAAGCACTGATAAAACTAACACATACAAATTTCGCCAGTAAGGAACCGTCCCATTATGAAATAAAACAGCTTCCGCTGTATATCTCAACTCTTGCATATCAATCGAATCCACCCTAAAAGGATGAGTCAACTGCGGCAAAACATCCCCTGTCGATCTCCACCTAAAATGGATAGCATGCATCACATCAGGAATACTTCTATATACTTCCACCAGATCATCAAATCTCATCAAACCTTTAACCACCCGAACCTTACTCCCCTCAATCCAAGCAACTCCAGCACCATGCGGATTACTATTCCACATCTTCTTCAAAACCTTCTCACTAAACTTCTTTCCTTTCAAACTTACTGAAATTACACACATTCTCACCTCCTTTTACACTTTATTCCAATAAGTTACTTACTATTTCATCAGCTATTCTTATCCACATAGTCTTCAAATCATCTGTCAATACAGCTACCCTCACACTATAAGGCAAACCAAATGCCCTTTCATCTTCGTTCACATTATAAACAAAATCAAGGCGTTCAAAAATGCTCGATTCAAAATTACATACCATACCTCGACTTTGCCCAAATCCAAACAAAATCACCCTATATATACCTTTCTTATTTAGCTTCTTAGCAAACTTAGACAACTTGCTTGCCAAAACACTAGAGACAAATTCCTTCACTTCTGAATCCCAATCATCTCTGAAAACTAAATCCACTCTGGACTCAGGCTTAATCCTTTTGATACGCCATTGCTTCAAAACATCCTTGTCTAACTCACTATATCTGGCAATAAAGTCATTGAGCGTCCCCCACTCCTTCCTTATACATAAACGATCAATTTCTTCGTCAGTCGGCAAAACACTAACTCCATCAAGAGTAAAATACGCACTAATGACTCGTTTAATGACTTTCAAAACAGAATATAACACACTTGACTTCAAAAAGATCGCCGACGGCGGAGTCCTATATTCAAACCCCCACGGCTTTGTCTCATATGCACCAAGTCTCTTATAACTACCTCTTGCACGACCTGAAAGATCTATCACCTGCTGACCTATCCAATTGTCCAACAGTAACAAAATATCATCATAAGGAGGCACAGAAATATGTATATGACCACCTAACGGATACACATCACCTTTGACTCCTAAACTATACCCAGGATACATTCTTGCAAACTCCCTCAACCCATTTCTAAAATTTGAAACGAACTTCCGTAAATCCCATGACGGAGCAGGTCTAATCTCTACTTGATTACCTGCACCATCTCGTCCAACCAATTCGTTTGGACCAGTCCCTCCTTGTACTATACCATTTGCAGACACTACCTTACCATTAATAAGGCGTATTAACTCAAACTCTGGATCAGCACCAAACATAATTCTAAAACAAGGCTTCGGAGGTGTCTCAGGCCTCTTTTTAAATATCCTCGAAAGATAAGGCATCAACTGCGATAACATACGAATACCCCCAACATTATGCGTCCAGTAGGTAGCTATAAGAACTTGGTCTTTTTCAAAATAAACCCCAGCTTTCTTCCCTCCCACTAAAACATAAACCACTCTCTGGGGCTTAAACAGCGACAAATCCAATCTTTGATCTCTCTCATAAAAAAAGATTCCATCTTCTATTTGAACATGAAAATTCACTTCTCTAACCTCAAACTCTCTCTCTTGCAACTCCCAAAGATGCGGAATCGAAAATGTGTAAAAACACGCTAAACTTCTTCTAAACAATCTTAAAATAACTCTATGACTGTCATGCACAGTAAAAATCCAGAAATATTCTTTAAGCAGATCAGCTCCCTGACTAACCTCCCCAACACCGTTCAAAATAATTACATCACCACATCTCCTCTTATAAAAGCTTAACCTCTCTTCACTCTCACTTACCTCCTTCATCTTTCTTTTCTGTTCTAAGACTTAATTACACAATGAATATAAAATATGAACTCTTTAAAAAATCAATCTTGAAAAAATCGCAAACACCCCTATACAATAACCTAAGAACTTTTTCTGCAGACTTTCTCTTCAAATCATAATCTTACACTCTTTACTGTCTTTCCCACACCACTTTCCAAAATCTCCTCTACCTCCCCGACTTCATATCTTTGATGACTTTTCTAAAAACGTCCCCTTCTTAGATAATTACGACAAAATAACAACAGAAAACTCTTTCGGCTTGACTAACCTTACAGTCTTCCATTCTTTTTCTGCCGTCGGAATGACAGCGTCAACAGGTAGGTTCACTTTCACTAACACATCATCACCGTGCGCGTGCCAATACCTCTGAGCTATCCACTTCTCCTCCGCAAAATATGCATCCTTCGGAATACCCTCTTCCTCCCAACTTTGAACAAAATCTACGCCATGCATACCATACAACGTTATCTTCTCCTTCTTTCCTCTT
>JAEMPV010000089.1 GCA_022759145.1 Caldisericum sp. | reverse complement strand
ATTTGAGATACTCTGCTTCTGAAACAAGAAGGATATTGAAGGATAGAGGAGTGATTTAAAGAACCTTAAAAAGAGTTTTCGTCCATTAGGTCTAAATAAGAAGTAAGTTTTTTTGAGACTAAATTATTGAACTTCTCTTTCATTTGTTGGTGATGGACAATCAAAATAACAACAATAGTATCTTCACTCATAATGAACACCATTCTAAAAGGTTTGCTCTTAGGGAAATCCCTGTATTCATATACATGCTCATCAAAATTCCTTTCTTTTAACCTCTTAAGAGCCTTTTGTGGTAATCCTTCAACAATGCCTACCTTTCGAGATTTTAGAGCAGACTGAATATCTATATTCTGTAAATCTTCAAGCTTAGAAATAAGCAAATCTTCAATCTCTTTGTTTTTATCTGAAAAATCTTTTAAATTCTTTTCTGCAAGTTTGCTAAGTTTTACCTTATACAAACTCTATCTCCCTAATTTTTTCTTTAGTTCATCAAGAGAAATAGTTTCTTCGTTACTATCAAAGAAATTATTGATACTATCTTCTACTTGCTTTAAGTAGAACTGCTTGAAAAGTATCTCTTTAAAAGCTTTGTCACCTATTAACTTTCTCAACAATTTCATTGAGACAATTGCTGTTGAAGGAGTGCCTCTATTTGTTAGTATGACTATACTCCCTTTTTTAGCTACATCCCTGTTAATCTCGGTAAACTTTACCCGTGCTTCTTTTATCGAGAAGACTCCTGAAGTTTCTACATTCTCTGTTCTCTCCATTGCTTACCTCCTTGTGACTACTTTAGTAGTCACTTAAAAGTATAACATTTTTTTAACTACTGTCAAGAGGGTGTATGAAGTAAGCTATTACAAGCCCTATCGTTATCTTACAAGAAACTATTCAAAACACTTAAATTTTAACGACAAGACCCTCAAATGTATAAAAGATATTATCCCCCTCTAAGTCTTCGCATTTAGCATAATCAAGAATGTAAGAGGTATATTTAAAAGAGGAATTAGCAAAATAAGTTTTGAAATAAGTGCCATGAGAATAAAATAAAAGGAAAATGGGTTAAGCATGAGGATCGAAAATAATGATGAAAAACTCTTATTAATAAATAGAATTAGAAATAGAACAATAGGTAAAATGGGTAAACAACGTTTGAAACTAAAAAATAGTTAATGGAGGAACAAATGACAAAGCAGGAACTTGAATTTAGAGTTATGAATATTATCGAGAGGGTTCTAAAAGGTCAGCCGGTAGAAGATGATTTTGTTGAGCTTAAGTCGGAGTGGATTGAACCTTCACAAGCTGCTCGTCGCATTGCTGCTCATGCTAACTGTGCACGAGGAGAACCGATACTCTGGATTATAGGGTTAGACGAGAAAGGTGGCTTAATTAATGCGGACATGAATGAAGTTTCAAATTGGTATAATGGTGTAAAATCCTATTTTGATGAGGGCGTATATCCAAATTTAGACAAGTGTATTAATGTACCCTATCAGGGTAAGACTGTTGTTGCTCTATTGTTTGAGACTGACAGAGCACCGTATGTTATAAAGAACAAAGCTGGCGGGCAAATTACAAGAGAAGTGCCATGGAGAAGTGGCAACAGAACTGATTCTGCAAGGAGATCAGACCTAATAAAAATACTTGTTCCTATTAATCTAAAACCTGATTTTGAAATTGTTAATGGCTCGGTATCTTTAGCTAATCTTGATCAGGGAAAAATGAAACAGATAGATCTCAGATTAGTGTTATATGTTACTCCTCGTACAAAGGGTTTACTCGTGATTCCGTATCATAGGTGTAAAGGAGTAATCAGATTGTCTTCTGATTCGGAAATTGACTTGGATATAATAAATCTCAGTGCGCCCACAATGTTCAGGGATGGTGGTATTGAACAAGATTCTTTAACAGTCCGAAACACACATAGTGAAATTGTAATTAGTGGACCGGGTACGGTAATTCTGAGAGGTTATGGTAAGGCGGAAAATATTCCAGACAACTTAAGTAATACTATCGAGGCAAGAATATCAATTAAACATGATCCTGAATCTGAAATGCCAATCATATTATCTCCTGCTTTTATCATAGGTGATAAGAATAACAATAGCGAAATTGCAAGATGGATTCTAAAGCATTGAACTTGTGATAATGAGATTATAATATCCTGCGAGAGGTTTCCAATTGAACCATATGAGCAAAAGAAACGATGGACCGTTACCTGAATCAAAAGAGTTACTTAATGCATTATTAACAGAAACACAAAAAGAAATAGTGGAAAGAGCAATACAAGAAATTAAAGAGAACCCTGAGAGTTATAATATTGACTTCTTCTGGGGGTTAGATGCTTCGATAGGTGGTGTGGGCGGATACTGTATGCCGTTTGATGTAACACGTAATCCTTTCCCAACCGGAATTGGCAGAAGTCTTTTCCGTCCATTGCAGTATGCAGCTTCAGACATAGAAATGGGAAAGGATATATACTTCCATGCAAGGCATGTTGTTCAAGATGCAGGCTTGCATTTAGAGATGGTTACTGGTTTTGTGCTTTTGAAGACGAGCAACAGGATTGGAAAGATAAGTTTGCCATTTAAGAAACGGACCTTGGGGCAATCCATTAGTGAGCTCGAAAAAAGAAAAGTTTTACCACAACATTTAATTGGGCCATTAAATCTTTTCAAAGAACTGTACAATAAATCTAAGCACGACGTTAACCAAGATGAAGAAAGAGAAAGGTTGTTCTCCCCTGCCGATGCTTTGATAGCTTACATCTCAGCAAGAATCCTTGGCAAGGAACTACTCAGGCCTTATTACAAAGAAATTTTAGAACAAATAAGAAAAGACATAGAGAAATTGAACTGCACTGGTGTAAATTTTTAAGTACCCTTAATTAGTTTACATGAGACTAAAAAACTTGATAGCTAGGAAAAGCAAAGAGTTATTGATTTTTGATGCAATACATGAAATAAATACTACCAATTGGGTTGTTACCTCAGGAAATTTTTGTAATCGTGGTGTTTTTAATTTATATCTTCCTTGGATAATATTATTTCGTTAACCACCTCTAACTCATCTTTGCCAGATTTTCTCCTTTTTTGAGCAGTTTCAAAATATAGTT
>JAEMPV010000088.1 GCA_022759145.1 Caldisericum sp. | reverse complement strand
TGTCCTTATTTCTCATTTTGCACCTCCTCTAATTTTTTAATAATTTGATCCAACTGCTTTAAAACCTTCTTTTGACTCTCGGAGAGTTCGTTTTCTTCCACTCCTACAATAGAAATCTCGTCCCTTATTAAGTTCCAAACGTTATTAAGAGCATTAACAATAAGAGGAGCGGTGTCTGGTTCAAATTCTTTTAGAGCAAGAGAGGCAAGGAGTAAAAGATTAACAGCCTCAAAACTTTGTTTAATTCCATCCTCTACATCCCAGCCGATAATTTCGTTTGCAATGTTTTGCAACTCGGCTCGTAATTGCTTAATTTCTTTTTTCATTTTATACCTCCTTCCTATGTAATTTTTTTTACTTCACCATATTATAATATGGATATTCTAATATGTCAATAGGCAAAAGAGAGTATATTTGCAAAGATACATACGAAAACAATAATAACAATCATATTTGAATAGACTTTTATTAAATTTTCTTAACAATTAAAAAAGGTTTAAAAAAGCCTCTTGCATTTTTCTAAAAATTGCTCTAAAATGTTTTAGGAGTAAAAAAGATAGGCGAGGAGCCTGCGGGAGGGATGCAAAATGCACGTAGTTATAACAGGCGAGCAGATAGGTTTAATAAATAAATTAACTACTTTAATAACCGACCTTGAAAATCAAATCGGGCTTCTTCAAAATGAGTTTGTTATTATGATCTGGGGAGTGCTGGCTTTGTTATTCATTATGGCAGTAGCGTTCTATATTGCTTTTAAGGGGAGATAATGGGTAAAATAATACTCGGCTTGTTATTATCGGCGATGTTTATTGCTTTCGGTTCGCAGTTAATACAGATTGTAGGAATCATTATTCTGTTGATCTCATGTTATGCATTAGCGAGGAGGTGGTTTTTAGAATGACTCTGTATCAATACGTCAATTATGCTTTGGGTGCATTTCTGATGCTTATTCTTGTTTTCAGAGTAGTGGAGGCTATTATTATATTTGTAAAAAACGCTATGAAGGTGAGATAATGGATCTCAAAAATATTATTCAAACGGCTCTTGATTATTTTTCTTACTTCGTGATTGCAGGAATGCTTTTTGCAGTTTTGCTTACTATTTTTGATTATATAAAATGGAGGTGATAAGAATGTCCGAGAAAGCCAGCGGTTTAAAAAATTTACGAAAGGAGGTAATTGCATATGCTTAGCGTTTTTGGGACTGATTTTTCTACAAACTTAACAAACACAATTAACAGCATCGGCACCACAGTAGGGCCTTACATTCTCGTTGTTCTCGGTGTTGTATTCGGTATTATTGTAGTGACTTTTATAGTCCACTATATTAGAGCAAGACTCGGCAGGTAGGAGGTTTTATGCAAGGGCTCTTTGGCTGGCTTTCTCACCTTGCTTTTGAGGAGGCGATTTAATGAAAATAATTCTTAACCTATTCTTTTTAGCGTTGTTTTTATTCCCGTTTTTAGGATTCATAAATAAAAAAAGTATAAAGAAGGGGGCAGGTATACAACGGCGTGCATATGCAATTATACCTGCTCATAACGAAGAAAATGTTATTGAGAATTTAATAAATGATTGCAAAGCAACGGGCTTTGATGGTGTTTTTGTGGTAGCGGATTCATGCACGGATAAAACAATAAACAAGGCTGGGAGATTAAAAGCACGGATTTATGAAGTGCACGAGCATAACAAAGGTAAGGCACTTAGCAAGGCTCTCCCTCGTATTTTAAACAAATTAAACGATAGTGACGCTCTATACTTTTTTGATGCAGATACAAGGTTTGAAAAAGATTTTTTAGCAAAGTCACTTCCTTATTTAGGAGATAACGAGATTATAATCCATCATTTAAGAATACCAAAAAATAATAGGACTTGGGTTTCTCGTATGTATATAATTTTGTATGCTTACTTATACAGGTTTCAATCTGCTCTATCTTTAATAGGTGTTTCTAATGTTATACCAGGCAACGGTTGGGCTTGCACGGCAAAAGTTTTAAAAGATAATCCTTTTAATGTGGACACACTTGTGGACGATTTAGAATACACCTTAAAAATAAGAGTTCCGATCCGTTTTGTGGACGAGGGCATTGTAGTGTATAACGAGGCTCCCGAGACTTGGGATATTTCTTGGAGACAGAGGCTCAGATGGACACGAGGAGGATTTCAATTGCTTTTTGGTGATTATTCTTCTTATGCTCTCTCAAAAAGTTTTGTTTTACTCTTCCCACTTGCCAGCCTGTTTTATACCTTTTCATTTTTGCAATCCCTTTTGCATCCTGTAAGTTTTCTTATAAACCTCCCAACGGCACTCCTTATAAATATGCTTTTTTATGGCTTGTTTTTGGATAAAGAAGATTGGGAGCAGGTTAAGTTATATGATTTAATAAGTTTCTTTTTCTTTTCTTTATCGCAATACGTTATTATTATTATTGCTCTCTTTACATATAGGGAGCAAACTTGGGTCAGGACTTTACATAAGGGAGGGGATATAAATGAAGTGGGGTAAAAAAATTTTATTAACGTTGCTGGTATTCGTATTTGCTTTAAATGTGTTTATTAGCAATGTCAAAGGTGCAACGTATACGTATACACAATTATCTGGGTCAAGTTTCAATTGGCATTATGAGGATTATGGCTCTAATGATGGATATTTTTATGTTTATTCAGGTGGTGGAAGTTTTGGAATCACTAATATAACTTTTTCAATCTTTAAAGTCGGAGACGTTGATTATAGAAATGCAATCGTTTATGACAATAATACAAGTGCAACAATTGGAAATTATAACCTTGTAGGTTTTAAGTTACACTACAATAGAAGTATATTAAATAGCGGATCGCTTTTAGTTGGTAAGGTTGTAGAAGTAAAAGCGTCGTTTTCTGGTGTTGCTTATAATGATACTTATCAAGGATCTTTTTATTTGAAGGGTGTATTTAATAGCAATGGTTCTATTTCAAATGTGGTGCTTTCGGATGCTCCAAGTTTTAGTCTTGTTTATAACAACGATTATAATTATACGAGTAACACTGCTTCATTTACTCTTCAATACAGCAATTTTTCTTTTAACTATTTCACATTTTTAAACACAGATACACCTCAAGGTCAAACGATCTACGGTTATCATTTATTAAACTATAATTTAACTCAAAGCGGATTAACATATGTCGTGCATTGTAGTTTTGATAATACCTTCGTTAATTTATCTAATCCACATTATCTCTTTTGGACAGTGCATGGATTAGACAATAATGGCAATCCAATAGATTTAAGCGGTTCTACAAGTTTTAATTTGAATGCTCCAAATGTTCCTCAAGTCCCAAAAGGTGTATTAGTTATAACCTCTCCTAAAACAGGTGATAACTTTGAATCTGGGACTACACAGATACCTGTGTCGGTTGTTTATGGTGGTGATGTGACGGATGTAACAGATCCAAATTATAATCATACCTCTGTCACCGTTGGAGCCACGCATGCTCTACATAATGCGGGATATGTAGATTTGACTTCTTACTCTATCATAAACGGCACCACAGTGTGGAGTGGCACGCTTACTTTAAACTCAGGAGAGGGAGATGGTGAGTATACTTTATTAGCAAGTTTGGATCACACCACATTAATGTCTGATACAGTTACTATAACAATAGGGAGCACCACAGGTAATGCCGTTTTAGACTTCTTGAAAGCGGTATGGGCTGAGTTCAAGGATTGGTTTGTGAAAACAATGAAACTCCTTTTTGTGCCAGATGC
This sequence comes from Caldisericum sp., assembly GCA_022759145.1. Classification (NCBI taxonomy): domain Bacteria; kingdom Pseudomonadati; phylum Caldisericota; class Caldisericia; order Caldisericales; family Caldisericaceae; genus Caldisericum; species Caldisericum sp. The sequence goes on along the minus strand of JAEMPV010000088.1, from coordinate 1,227 downwards.
AACGGACTTCTCTTCTCAAATAGCACAGGGCTGGGTTCAAGTTTCAAATCCTCTCCCAAGCGTTACACCTTTATACACTATTGATATACCAATGAGCACAGCACTCGGCACAAAAAACGGAGTAGCCACTATAGATTTTAAAACTCCAATAACAAGTTGGTCAGGATATCCTACAATGCAATCAGTTATAAGAGTAGGGCTTTACACCTTACTCGTATTTGTAATTTGGAGCATGGTGACGTAATATGATAACTGCACTGATTATAGGTATTGCAAAAAGTGCTCTTATTCTTATTTGGAATGTTATAAATTCTTTATTGAGTGCTGTATTTTCAAACTATAACACTTATTTGAGCCAGGTAGTATCCAGCACGGGATTTAGAATTGCGGTGGGCATGATTGACGTCGTTGTGGGTTGGAATTGGTTCGTTGATTGGGTTTCTCTTGCAATATCTACCTTAATAGTGGTAAGGCTTGCAAAATATATTATTGGTATTTTGACAAAGGGGTGATATTATGATTGTAGGGATTTACGGATTAGCGGGATCAGGTAAAACATTGTTTTTAACAAGGCAAGTCGCTACTTATGATGTCGCTATCACAAATTATAAGTTAAATGAAGAATATTTTTTCACGATTCAAGGATTTGGCAGGAATGCTAAAAAGATTTATAAGGAGATTTACTATGTGAAAGATGTAGAGGACTTTTTTAACTATGGATTTATGGATTTGGCCGCAAAAAAAAGAAAGGAAGGGAAGAGCGTTATTTTAGCAATTGACGAGGCAGGCCTATTCTTCCCTTCCCAGGCGTTTAAGAAAATGCCTGCCTCTTATATGTATCTTTTTGCACAGCATAGAAAACTCGGAGTTGACTTCTATTATACGGCTCAAAGTCCTTTACAAGTCAATAAACTTTTAAGAGTCAATACAATGTATTCATATACTATGGCACATATACTCGGTTTGTTTTATTTTGCTGTTTACGAGAGAGATAAAATAAATATGAAAGGGCATTTAATGTGGAGAGGCTTTTTCTTCGCAAGGCCTATTGATTATAAACGCTATAATACTATGGAGATGCTTCAAGGTGCAGATTGGTATGTCCGCAACATTGAAAACGTTAAAAAAATACTTGTGTCCTCCTCCTCTTCTTAATTTATATCTCCTTCCATCCAGGGAGTCCTGCCTACTCGGGTAGGCTCCCTTTTTTCATTTTATTGGCCAACG
>JAEMPV010000087.1 GCA_022759145.1 Caldisericum sp. | reverse complement strand
GGGGGTCTTTTAACCCCTTCGATTGAATAAGAGATTCTTCCTCGCAAAATCCGCTCGTCAGAATGACTACCCAGCCGTCACCATAAGCCGTATTTGCGTAGGGTCTCCTCCGCTTCCCCCGCCCGAAAACGATAGCTTTGGTGCTAAGGTTTAATCATATTTTATTTTTCTACGCATTTGCATATAATATTGATAGATTTAAAATTTTAAAGTTAATATAGTAAATAATAAGGGAGGCTTAAAAATGAAAAAGAAACTTTTAGTTTTTGCGTTTGTTGTAGCGCTTGCGTTTTCAACATTCGGTTGTAGGGCTGCAAATACCAAAATTAAGCAAAACGCAAGCACTTACACTGTATCATATATGGACTTAAACTCTGAGGTAAACTTAACTGGAACAATATCATACATAGAAGAAGAAAATGTATATCCAAAGGTATCTGGTATTGTAAAAGATGTTTTTGTAAGCGAGGGCTCTCTTGTAAAAAGTGGCGACAAGATTCTTGAGATTGATTCAACGCAGGCAAACCTTTCTTATCAAAATGCAAGTGCAAGTTACCAAAATGCGAAAATATCATATGATCTTACCTTAAAGTCCAAATCTGACCTTGAAAATGCAGTGAAACAGGCAGAAAATAATCTTAATGCAGCCTTAGCTTCATACGATGTTGCAAAAGCAAACTACGACTCTGTAATGGGGAACGATAAAGCAACAGACCTCCAAAAGAAGCAAGCAGAGCAACAACTTGCACAGGCAGAAGCAACACTTAACAACGCACGGATTGCGCTTGATAATGCAAAGAGGCAACTTGATAACTTCACTCTCAAGTTAGAACAGGCACAGGTTCAATTGAATCAGGCAAAGGCATCCTTAGATACGGCTACTGAGGCTTTAAATGATTACATTGTGAGGAGCCCGATTGACGGAGTTGTGCTTAGTTTGAGTGCTTCCAAAAATGCACCTGTCCAGATGGGTATGGCGGTTGCTGTGGTTGGGAATCCCAAAGGCTTTCTTGTGACTGCCTATGCAGATGAAATAGATATGCCAAAACTAAAGGCAGGGCAATCTGCAACGATAACTTTTGATGCAGTAAAGAATGTTTCACTTCAAGGCAAGGTCTCATTTGTTGGGCTTAAGAAAATTAGTATCCCAGGTGGGGGAAGTGCGTATACAGTAAAAGTTGAAATTCCGGAATCAAATCCTTCTATAAAAAGCGGTATGTCCTGTAATATCCAGATTATTGCAAGTTCGAAGAAGCATGTGCTTGCAGTGCCTGTGTCTTCCGTTGTAACCCTTGCAGACGGTAAGACCTATGTTGATAAAGTCGTTAACGGAAAAGTTGAAAGAGTGGAAATAAAAACAGGCATTTCTTCGAATATTTACATTGAAGTTGTAGATGGGCTTAATGAGGGTGATACAGTTCTCCTTATTCCTCAAACAACTACAACACCGAATAATTCTCCATTTGGAGGATAACCAATGCAATATTTGATTGAAGCAAGGAATCTTGTTAAAGTTTATAAATTGGGTGAGGTTGAAATTCCTGCACTTCGAGGGGTATCTCTTAATGTTACAGAGGGAGAACTTATATCTGTAATAGGACCTTCAGGCTCAGGCAAATCTACTCTTATGCACATTTTAGGTTGTCTTGATACACCGACATCGGGCGAATATTTCCTTGAAGGCGTTGATGTATCAAAGATGAACGACTACGAATTATCAAGGGTTAGAAATGAGAAAATCGGATTTGTATTCCAGACATTTAACCTTCTTCCTCATCTTACAGTGCTTGAAAATGTGCTTTTGCCAGTTCAATACAACCCTAATGGTGATGTGAAGAATGCAACAAGAAGGGCTTATGAACTTCTTGAGAAGTTTGGTTTAAAGCATAGAACAAAGAACCGACCAACTCAACTTTCCGGGGGTGAAATGCAGAGGGTTGCAATTGCAAGGGCACTTATAAACAACCCAAAGATTCTATTTGCAGATGAACCAACAGGAAACCTTGACTCAAAAACAGGACTTGAAATTTTGAAAATTCTAAAAGAACTTCACAAAGAAGGGATGACAGAAATTATAGTAACGCACGACCTTAATATTACAAAATTCACCGAGAGAATCATAAAGATAAAGGACGGGCTCATCGAAGGAGAAGAGATCAACAGGATTGTTTATGATGTTGATGAGGAGGGCATATGAAAATCATAAGATTGTTTAGAATGGCTTTTGATTCCCTGAGGTTGAATAGAATGAGGTCAATTCTCTCAACGCTTGGTATTGTTGTAGGTGTTGCTTCCCTCATCCTCATAACCTCTTTTGGGTATGGGGCACAACAGCAGATCCTTTCAAGCATTAATAAACTTGGTTCGGATGCTATCATCGTAACGCCTGGAAAGGTTAACGATATACGAAGGGCGTTTTCATCTGTTGGAAGCACGATTACAAAACCACTTACTTATGATGATGTGAAGTTTCTTAAAAGTGAGATTCCAGGGCTTATAGCAACACCATCTCTTACGACCGCAAGGTCAACTGTAAAAGTTGGTGAAAACGAAATTTCCGTAACTGTTAATGGCGTTAACGAAGATTTCCTTACTGCTCTTGGCTATGACCTTTCATCCGGGAGAGGCTTTACTGCAACTGATGTAAATGGTTATATGAATTATGCTATTCTTGGGTCAAAAATTGCAGTGGACCTATTTGGAACAGAGTCACCCATTGGGAAAAGTATAAATCTCCTCAATACAAAGTTTTACATTATTGGCGTTCTTTTACCACAGGGAAGTACTATGTTTGGAAGCGTTGATAGAAATATCTTTATTCCTATAACCAAATTTATCACAATAACCAATACAAATTCATTAGGTGCAATCTATATGAAACCTCCTCAGGGCATGTCAAAGGATGTTCTTATTGCTCTTGTAAAGACACTTCTAATGAATAAGCACGGCGTTGAAAACTTTACTATTTCAGATATGGCTCAATTTGCAGACCTTGCAAACACTGCAACTTCTATCCTTACAACGGCACTTACACTAATTGGCCTTATTGCACTTATTGTAGGTGGCATTGGAATAATGAACATTATGCTTGCAACTGTTGCAGAAAGGACAAGAGAAATAGGCATAAGAAAGGCTGTAGGTGCAAACTCAAGGGATATCTTATTACAGTTCTTGTTCGAGTCCATTGTGATTACAGTAGTTGGCGGAATAATAGGAATTATTATTGGTGTTGTTGGAGCAAGGCTTGCAAGTAGCCTTTCGCCAACTGCAATAACTCCAACTTCAATCATCGTAGGATTCAGTGTTTCAGTTGCTGTTGGTGTGTTCTTTGGTGTTTATCCTGCGGTAAAAGCATCCAAACTCAACCCGGTTGAGGCGCTAAGATATGAATAAATCTTGTGTATATTTATTTGATTGACAAATGAGTTTTTGGTTGTATAATTGAACGTGGTAAAAATTTACAGGAGGTGAAAAATGAAAGGATGTCCTATTCCAAACGAAGGAAATGTTGATAGAATTATTAGAATAATTGTTGGATTAGTATTGATACTTATTTCTGTTTTTGCAACACTCAATCCAACAGTTAAAGTTATTTTCATAATTATCGGTGTGATTGCACTGATTACAGGGCTTACAGGTTTTTGCCTTGTTTATAAACTCCTCGGCATTTCTACAAGAAAGTAAAAAGTTTTAAAAGTT
>JAEMPV010000086.1 GCA_022759145.1 Caldisericum sp. | reverse complement strand
ACATACACCCCGCCAGCAACCGTATATATTGCACTCTTTACCGTTGCTCCAACTGACGCTGGTGGTGGAACAGAAGTCAGCGGGGGTGGCTATGCAAGGGTTGCTGTTGCTAATAACTCAACCAACTTTCCACCAGCCACCAATGGGCAAAAATCAAATGGAACAGCAATTATATTTCCAACAGCAACTGCTGATTGGGGGACGATTGTCGCTGTTGGAATTTACGACGCCGCAACAAATGGCAACCTTTTATTCTGGGCTAACTTGACAACAGCAAGGACGGTTCAAAGTGGAGATACTGCACAATTTGCTGTTGGGGCATTAACTTTTACGGAGGATTAAAAAGGAGTAATGTATGGCTTTCTTACAAGTTGCTAATAGGGCAGTAAGTAAATTAACAACAGACATCTCGGCAACCGATACTTCTCTTACAATTACAACAGGTGATGGTGATTTGTTCCCAGCGGGGAATTTCGTCGTCACGATAGATGATGAAAGAATTTTAGTCGGTTCAAGAAGTGGCGATACTTTTTCATCTTTAGCAAGAGGCTATGATGGAACGACTGCGGCTTCACATACTTCTGGAACTCGTGTAGAATTAAGAATTATTGCAAGGCATATACAAGAACTTCAAAACTTTTGTAATACGGCTGGGCAACCTAATGGGCTTGCAACATTAGACGCTAATGGAAAAGTGGTTCAAAATCCAGCAAATGCGACTTCAAATCCGACAGCAAACGCAATCGTAATGTCTGGGAGCAATGGCACAATAGCAGATGGTTGGATATCAAACTCTTTTGAAAAAGTGGCAAACAAGGGAGTGGCGAATGGATACGCTTCTTTGGACGCAAATGGGAAAGTCGTCCAAGACCCAGCAAGCCTTACAAATATTGTTTTCTGTAATCATTACTCTGACCCAGCAGACGCTATTGCCGATATCGGAACAAACAATGCAACGCTTATAGTATCAAGCCCTCAAACCTGTAATAAGAACTTTACCGTTCCACAAAATATCAAAGTTAAGTTTGAACGAGGGGGACAATGGATAATAAATTCTGGCGTCACCATAACTTTTAACGGACAAATTGAAGCAGGAGCGTGGCAAATATTTGCAGGCAGTGGAACAATAACAGGTTTTGCAAATGTTGAGGAAGGTTATCCAGAGTGGTGGGGTGCAGTAGGAGATGATACACACGACGATACGATACCAATTCAACAGGCGATAGATAGCGGACTTGGGAAAGTTGTTTTTACAAAAAGTGTATATAAAACTACAAACTCAATAAATATAGGTTCTCCACATGGAGTTTGCTCTTTAATTGGAAAGCCTTTGCAAGTTAAAATTCACAATACCGATAATTCAAAAGATATTATTGCAATAGGCTCGTCTGTAATGTATATCACGATAGAGAATCTTGTCTTATATCACGATTCAGTAGGCACGGGAAATGGCATATCTATTACAGGCTCAAATGGAAATAGTTTTCATAACACATTCAGACATCTATATATTCAGTCTTGCAATAATGCTTTTTACTCTACGAATGGTTTTATGAACGCATTGGAGAATGTGCAGTGCAATCAATCAAATGTTGGGTTTTATATAAAAGGCGGGACGACTTGGAATTTGGTAGATTGTTACGCCGCCAATATAACAAGTGCTGGATTTAACCTACAAATAGGGTACTCTACCTTGATAAATTGTGCTGTTGATAATGGGAATGGTGCAAATCCATATGTTTTTAATACTTGTCAAGGTATCTCTATGGTCGGCTGTGGTGCAGAACAAAATACGGGTATTCCCGGCTACACAGGACTTATTGATTGCAATAACTCACAGGTTAGTATCTTTGGGTTCGTATCGTATAATAACTCTGGCGGTTCTGGTTCTGCTGTAATAAAAGGGATAAATGGGTCTACAATCCGAATTTCTGCTTTTTATGAATTAAGTTGTTCTACACTCAATAAGTATTACATAGATAGTGGTGCTTCTCTTATAATATTAGACGCCTCTTTTTCAAACGCTTCTGGCGTAGAAGGTTCAGGAAAGGTTATTGATATGACTACGGGGAACATAATACTATACGGCGGAGCGACGGTCTATACTCCGACTTCTGCACCAAGTTCTCCATCTGCTGGAACGGTGTATTATGACTCGTCGGCAAAGAAACTAAAAGTTTATAACGGAAGCAGTTGGGAAGTTATCTCGAGTTCGTAATGGAGAGTTAATATGCCAGCACCTAAAGACCCAACTAAATATCAAGAATGGAAAAATAAAGTTAGCAAGAGTAAAAAGGGAATACCCAACCCTAAAATAAGTAAAATTCTTAAAGAAAAAGGCATTAAGCCTCCATCACGTAAAGGCACTCGTTTGACAGAAGAGCAAAAAGAAGAACTAAGGGCAAAAATGTTAGGTAAAAAAAGACCTAACATCAGCAAAGCATTAAAAGAGAAAGGCATAAAACCTCCTTTGCATAAAGGAGAAAATAATTGGAGATGGAAAGGCGGAATTACACCAGAAAACTTGCAAATTAGGCATAGTTTAGAAATGAGATTGTGGCGTAAGGCAGTTTTTGAACGAGATAATTTTACTTGTCAGAAATGTGGGCAAAAAGGTGGAGATTTGGAGGCTCACCATATAAATAACTTTGCAGACTTCCCAGAACTACGATTTGCAATAGATAATGGGATAACATTATGTAAATATTGCCATAAAGAATTTCACAAAAAGTATGGATTTACAAACAATACGAAGGAACAATTAGAAGAGTTCCTTGAAACGATATCAAGTTCATAGGTGATATGAATGTTTGATACAGCACCTTTTGACACAATAAAATACGATACACCTCGTGGGGTAATCCAACTCCTTCAATCATACATCAATAGTTCCTCTACAATCTCCGCACTAATTAGTTTTATAAAGAGTTTAAGTTCCACTATCAATAGTGCAACACAAATATCTCCGTTGCTTGGTATACGAAAAAGTTTAATAGCAATCGTTCAATCGTCAACATCTTTTATATCAGATTTAGTTATTGCGGGCAAACAATTCTTAAATGCTGTTATTTCAACAAGCACAACTTTTATAAGCAACCTAACAAAACAATATACTCTTTCATCTGTTTTAAGTGGCAAGACACAAATAACATCTTTTATATCTATCCAAAAGGCTTTGCAATGCTCTATTATAGGGCAAACAATCTTTATTGCTGTGCCAACATTTTGGAATAGAGTTAAAAAACTTACTGCTACTTGGAGACAGAAAAATGAGGAGGTGGGAACTTGGAGGAGAATAAAATAGATGAGGCTAAAAAGATTTTAGAGCAAGAAAAGGCTGAAAGAGTGAGTAAGTGCATACAAGAAATAAACGAGGCTTTGGAAAAGTATAACTGCTATCTTGATGTGTCCGCCACTCTCTCAACGCCAACACCTAATAATCCGACAGGTATTAAGTTTACAATAAATGTCTTACCGAAGGAGGTGTGAAGTGCTTAAATACTATGTCTTTTTCTTAACAATACTTGTTGTTATTCT
>JAEMPV010000085.1:2568-3726 GCA_022759145.1 Caldisericum sp. | reverse complement strand
AAGTCTGCTTCTGGGTGGACTACAAACTTAATATAATCGCTGTTAATGAAATACATCTTACCGCTTACTGCTGGGTCAGTAGAGAATATGATAGGTATCCCATCAAAAGAAGCACCGACTTCAAATCCAAGTTTGGTTGCAAACTCATCTTTAATCTGGAATGCACCCTTATCATAGGAAGTGAATACATATGCCTCATAGATATCTTGTGAAGTCAAGATAAGGTTAGGCTTGCCCCATTTGTAGGTAAGTGTATCAAGAACCTTAAACATATTCTTAATCAGTCCAGAGTTTGCATCATAGGTAAAAACGTGGGATACCCACCAAGCAGCGTCGTTTACACTGATATCTCCAACCTTGACTGTGTTTGTTCCATCTGTTGCGTCGGTGTTGGAAATCAATTGATGTAAGCCAAAAACAGGTCTGTTTGCGGCGGCTGAATAACCCATAAAGAAGTACTTTTCAAAGTCATTAGCCGCACCTTTTGCAATCCTATCCAAAATCTTTTTAGCAAAGTCTTCAAGAGTGTAAGCACCCCTTTCAACCAACATCCATTCCTTATAAGTAATCGTGACTGCCATATTGTAGAATGCCCAGTCAAACCAAGCCTCTGTTGCAATCTCTGGGCGTGCTTGTGGTGTAGGGATTTCACCGACACCGCTCCAAGTATTACCTGATACAGTACCGTATTCAAGCCCAACCATAATTCTCTTACCGCCTTTCACATCAACGAGGGACTTGCCCTTTTTCAAAAAGTCCATCAACGGGTTATACTGATAAATCTGATTAACAAAACCCTTAACTATAGACTTCTCTTTTACTAACGCATTTAGTGTGTCAATTGTTAATGCCATTGTCTATCGCCTCCTTTGTTAATAATTTTGTTTTTTGTTTTTGGAGACTTAACGCACCTCCAAGAGGCGATTAAACACTGCAACGTGTTGCAGTGAAAAATTAACCAAACTTTTTACCTTTCAAAAGTGCAAATGCCTCGTCCAAAGATTTTGGCTCAAGTTCAACATTTGCACTCTGACCTGATGGAGTTTCAGTAGAGGCATTTTTCCTTGCTTCGGATACTTGCGACATTTCGGACTCTTTCCGTTTTAACGAAGCCAAGTAAACGTCCTCTAAAATGTCTAAATCATTTACAACTCCACC
>JAEMPV010000085.1:0-2468 GCA_022759145.1 Caldisericum sp. | reverse complement strand
TTTCCTTTTTGTGCCATCGCTTCACCTCCTTATACGCCTACCCCTCTTTCACCTGTTTGGGCGGCAACCTTTTGTTCTATTGCTTTTTCTTTATCTTGTGGTGCTTGTTGTCCTTGTGTTTGTTCCTGTGGCTGTCCTTGTCCTTGTGCTTGTCCCATCATCTGTTGTAATGCTTGCATTTGTGATTGCTGATTATTCTTTTGTTCCTCTAACACATCAAGCAATTGTATGTTCTCTGTAAGCCTTGCAAAAGTTTCAAGGTCAATTTTATTCTGTGCTAACAAGCCAGCAAGTAAATTGTTCCTTGCTAATTTATCCTCTGGTAATGGGTCTGATAGGTCAAAGAACAGATTAAACTTAATATCAAGTTTATCAATTAACTCATCTGCATTTTGGAATTTTGTTCCTAAAATAGTTTCCAAATCTTTTTTACCATAGAGTTTTTTAATCATGCTTACCCATATCCTTCCAAATCTATTCATATCACTTGCTATCTCTGTTAAGTCTGCTTCAAAAGTTAAGTTCGCCGCCTGTTGCTGGGCTATGATACCAGACGCTGTTCTCTGTGCCTCTTTACTTACAGCATTCATAACATAAGTCCCAGATAGTTGTTGCATAAGCCCAAAGCCGCTATATTGTGCTATTGTAAGCCATCTTGGGTCGGCGGCGTTCAAGTTTAAAGTCCCAATTACCTCATCTTGATTTGAGAGTGTAATAATTTCTCTCGGGTCGTTTGAAATCTTTAAATCTTTATCTGTTGTATATATCCTTCCATTGTTTGTTATTAGCATTCCATCAATAAGAAGCCCAAGAGATTTGTTATGTAAGTTTTGAGGGTCAATTAAAAAGGCAACCAATGATTCGCCCCATAACCTATCAGAACTTTTATAAGGGGTAATTGTAAATATCGGAAAGTCATCAGAGCCTGTTATCTTTTTTATTTCTTTTACATCTAATATCTGTTTATCTATCCAAGTAATACATACAGGCTCATCAAAGGCTAAACTGCGATACCAACTCTCATACAAAAGGATTGAGGCGTTTACATCTTTACCTTCAAGTTTTACTCCATACTTTTTCTCTATATACTCTTGCGGCTTTTTAAATACAAAATGTATAAACCTTGCGTCTTTTAAATTCTTTGCATACGGGTCAACATATACATCTAATGGACTAATTGGAACTATATCCACTTCATTTATATCCTCGTCCCAAACAAGTTTGAACCAGCCTGTGCCGTAAATTAAAGAGTCCTTATATACCATTGCTATCTTATCTGAAAAGTTATTTACTTTCCAAAGATACTTTAAAATGTATTGCCAAGCAAGTGCAACATCGCCTTGCCCAGTCCCGACGGGCAGGACATCAATGTAAACTTTCCTTTTTCGTAATGAATTAACTCTCTGGTCAACAATTGTCTTTATGAAATTAACGACAGGTTTAGCAATATAGGTTGATGAGTCAAAAGGCATTCCATCTTTATCTACTTCCCATTGTATTGAGTCATACCACATCTTATAGATACGCAATCTGTTTTGAGAGGCGAAGTTCTTTTCAGATACACTATTCTTTGCATCTATAAGAATAACATCGCTTTCTTTTTTCTGGACTGCATACAAAAAGTCATCACGGACTCTTTTTAGTATAGTATTCTCTTTTTCATCATTATTTACTTCTTTAATTAAATCCTGTATCGCCATATCGCCTCCTTAAAAGATATCCCGCCAATCAAGGTCAGGCTTTACTTTTGGGTTCATAACCTTATCATACAATCCTTTAAAATGCTCCTCAATCCAATTCTTTGCTTTCGCCTCAACCTTTGGTGCTGGTCTGTATTCACGCTTCAATTGATTGGAAAATGTAAGAACAAGGTATTTTCTTGCTGTAATAGCGTGGTCGTTCCCATCTGGGAGCGTGCCATCTTTTCTCCATATATACCCCATATCCTCATCAAGCATACGATAACACTTTGGGCTTATTGTAATCTTTCCCTGTCTAAATAACTTTACCAATGTTTCAACGCCCATTGTGTTATCATTTTCTCCCCTTATCCATTCTACTTTAATACCCCAATCTTTAAAATATTTATCTATTTGCTTTTGATATACCAATCCGCTTGGGTCGTAATAAATTTTTTTAATTTTATACTTCTCTACTAAATCGGCAAAGCCTTTTGCGTGAACTTCCAAATCTGCGTCCTGCTTATAATATTCATCTATGAAATGAATACCTGTTGAATTTATAAAGGCTACTTCCAGAACGGTTGGGTCGCCTACTCCAAAGTCCGCTCCTGCATAGCAAACAGATTGCCCGTCCCACTTCAAATCTTTTACTACTACATCTCTATCATAATTAAATACAAGTCCCTCTGGCTTTGTATATACACCGAGATAATAGAAGGCAAAGTCCTCTGGTCTCATCATTTCCATATCTTTTTTGAACCTTTGCCTATCAAATGCTGGATTCCA
>JAEMPV010000084.1 GCA_022759145.1 Caldisericum sp. | reverse complement strand
GAGGGATTTTTGGGGTTGCTTGTAAGATACTAAAATCTTACATTTAAAGAAACTATATGAAAAGGCACTTTAATACCTTTCATTTGCGTGCGTTTAGAGAGGCGAAAATTTGTTCATAAGTACTCTAACCCTTTTTGCCTCAAAAATCCCCCTTAAAATCGCTTATTTGATGCGGTTATAACTAAGTATTAATGCAGTCTCTACGAAACTATGCGGGTTCTATGGGTATAGTTTCAACATCTTAAAAATCGAACAATGCTGTATTTATGAGGGGGTTAAAAATCCAAAATTTAAAACAAGTTTGCGCAAACAAGAAATGGCAAAGGAAAAATCATCCGAATGATTAGATATTAGAATCGCCTTAATTTCTACATTTGACTTTTTACAAAAAGTAATAAAATTAATTAGGTCTAAAATTTGTTCAATTTAGACAAGATTGATTGTGGGGGAGCAAACCTACAAAAGGAGGAGAGGATGAAATCTTTGCTCAAAAGAGTTGTAGTAGGCATTTTAGTTCTTATGATGACCCTCTCAAATTTTTTGGGGGGAGTGGGTGTTTCGGGATTTTCAAACTCCATCTTTAATGACTCAACTGCAAGCAATTGGGCTATTGATGAATTAACACAGGCTTATAACTACGGGCTTACATACCCTGACATTATGGGCAAATTCCAACAACCAATTACCCGTGAAGAATTCTGCGTGATTGTGGTAAAACTCTACACAAAATTAACAAACAAGACAGTTACTGCAAGTGGCACGCCATTTTCAGACACAAACAACCCTGAGATCATAAAGGCATATCAATTAGGGATAGTAAATGGAACTGGCGGTGGTAAATTTTCACCAAATCTTTCCATAACAAGGCAGGAAATCGCAACGATGATCTATCGAGCACTATCCAAAGCATATTCAGAACTTCCAAAGATTGACGAAAACAATTTCCCCTTCAGGGATGCGAATAAAATTGCACCCTGGGCGCTTTCAGCGATGAAGTTTGCATATCAAAATGGCATAATGAAGGGCGTATCACAGGACACGATTGACCCTCTGTCAAACACGACAAGAGAACAGGGAATAATTTTGGTTAAGAGGACTTACGAAAGTTTTAGAACATCAATTAATGCAAAAGTGATGCTTCTGCCACCACCTCCACAAATGAGCGAGGAAGAAAAACTTAAGCAACTTGATTTAAAAGCCATTTTAACTTCGCCAACCTATAATACAAAGCTCACGCTCTATGCAGCAACAGATGCAACAAAACCAGTTAGTAAACCAACAGATAAAATATCCGTAGTTACAGGCTCTTTATATACGAGGGCAGATGACGGAGCGTTCATAGAGTCATCGGGCAATAAAGTAAGATACTTTTATGCTGATTATGGAACACTTACTCCCTATGCAATTGTGTGGCAGGTTTCAAGAGCGCCTTTTACCGGCTTTCAGGATAACTGGAAAAATCCCCGTGGTCTTGTTTCAACGGGCACGATAAAACCTGCAGTAAAAGAATTTACAATTGATTTTTCTAAATTCACATCAAACCCTATAATTCCAATAAACCCGACCATTTTTAAAACAGAAAGCGAACAAACATTTTATGTCCGCGCAGTGCCGGTTGACAAGAATATGAATTGTATTGGCGACCCCGGTGAAGGGATAAGAGTCCTCTACGGGCAAAAAACACCTGGCTCACAAAGGCAAACTGTTATAACAGTAAACGGAAAACAAATTTTAAAGCCCTCTACATTTGAACTATGGGTAACCAGACTAGACGGAGACATCACTTGTAACGGTGAATTCCCAAATAAACTTGAGCACATAAATGAAGTCGGCTTCAATACACTAAGCACTGTAAAGTGGTTCCAGTTTAAAAACTTCCCAAAAGATACAAAAACAATTGTCCTTCAAATATCCGTAAAGCCCTTTGATGTAAAAGATCCCGTTGATAAACCTTCAGGACTTGTTTACTCTAAAACCTACACGCCACCAATTCCACCCCAGTTTTGCGCTAATACTGAAAATTCGGTTGCGGTAAAATTCCACGATTTTGCACCAGCTGATTCAACGATGAAGCCAAACGATTATATTCCATATTATGTGCGTGCTGTTGCGTTTTTGCCATCGTCAACGCCAGGGAGTAACGACTACTCCATATCTGATGTTGTAAAAGTTAATTATATGAAGCAAGACACAATAACACTATACAAAACCGAAATTATTCCCGTCCCAACTTATATCCCGTCTGTAAAGATAACACACTATGAACCGATCAAATGGCAAAACCCGAATTGGGCACACTACTATGTTGTCTATCGCAAACCAAGATGGTATGAGTTGAACTTTGAGGTAACCGATGGCAAGGAAACGCTTTATCCTTATTATCACTATTTTAATAAGGATCCTACAATGACTCCAGATCGCTACGAAAAAGAACTTCTCTCAAGGTGGCTTCCTGTTGGGACAAAAATCCAGGTCTGGGATAGACAAGAAGACAAGTCATGGTGGGGAGAATTGTGGGATGGCATTGTTAAATTCTTCAAATCCATTGTTGATGTAATAATGGAAATCACAAATTGGGTATCACAGGCATATGCAAGTTTAAAATCAGGGCTCATTAACTTTGTGGTTAATAGCCTGCCAGGGCTTCCTTCGGACTGGCGGGAGGGTTTAAGGAAGGCGCTTACTGTCCTTGTTGATTCTGGTCTTGCATCCCTTGGAATTCCTCCAGAACTTCCGAATTTTGATGAACTAACAAAACAAGGAATTGACTACTTTGCAAAGGAAGTGCTTACAGAAGCAGGCGTCCCTGCGAACCAAATGACTGCGGACCTCATTGCAAATACTGCTCAAGGCATTGCAGAAAATATTGCCTCTTCGGCCAACTCTGCAACGCCAAATCCGTTAAAGGCACCATTCCTTAAAGCCGACCCAGACTATCTTCAAAGACCTGCATATATTGATGTAAAGATTACAAACGACTACGATAGGCCGTCAGTTCCTGGCAAACTAAACATAAATGTCTCCTGGCCATGGCATGAATGGAATCCAGACGGCGGGAGCATCACAGTGTCAACAGATGTACTTGGAGACCAGTCTGAAGCTGGACAATTTGCAGATGCATTGGATTATTTCGACCACTTTCTCTTTGGTTTAAAAAAGGGCTGCGATAATCAACCTATATATTATCCTGTTTTTGAACCTGTAAGAGACATTCCGATACCAATTCTTCAACCTCATGAAAGCACAACAGTCCGCATCTACTTGAAAGAGTATGTAGATAA
>JAEMPV010000083.1 GCA_022759145.1 Caldisericum sp. | reverse complement strand
TCTCGTAATTCTTGAGGATATACGGGATGCCCTTTTCTTTTCGAATAGAAAGAAGTTTATCAAAAAAATTCCTGTTAAAGGCAACAGGGTGTGTTCTTTTACCATCCTTTACTGGAACAACTATGCTTGCGCCTGTCTTAAGAGTCCCAACAATTTTTCTAAGTGTCTCCTCTTCGGGTAAAGCACGACTTCCAAGAATAAGGACTGCACCAATAGAGTTACTAAAGACGTGCCTCAAGCCACTTTTAAATGAAGAGAATATTGGGGCATCGACTTTTTCGGAGACAACACACTTATAAAACTTCTCTTTAAAGGCTCCTGAAAGCGCAAGTTCATCGCTATTGCTACCGACAACAAAAATTATGTCTGTATCAAAATCCATTCGTAATTTTTCTATTGAATTAACGATGCCTTTTATTTTCTCTATATCAAAATTCCTGGAGAAAAGTATTATAAACGAGCAAGTTTCTCTTATAAAGGGAAACGTATATTCATAAAAAATTTTGCCGTCTTTTCGAAAAATTTTCTTGTTTCCTTTATACTCTACCTCAAAATGCTTTCCTAAGTTAACCTTCATCGAGGAATTTCTTTAAAAGTTCTTTGTTCCCTAATATTTCGTAAGCTTCTCTCATCGCTTCAAAAGTTTCGTAATCGATAAGGACAGAAACTATTTTCCCCTTCCTTATAACCGCGAATGCATCGCCCTTTTCGACATTATCAAGCACCTTGAGTAAATCCCTTTTCAAATTGGAAGCAGAAATTGATCTCAGCATAAATTAATACACCGCATTATAAAGTGCATTTTTAATACGCTCTATAATCTCTTTTCTATTATCATAGATGTCATTTGTTATCTTAATCTTCGGGAAATGCCAGTTTGCATAAAAATCTTTATATCTTTTATCAAGGCTTTCGAGGTATTCTCTTGGAATTTTTTCAAAATCACGCCCACGCTTTGCAATGTTCCTCAAAAGTTCATCCACACTTTTTTCAAGGTAAATAAGAAGATTGGGCGTTGGAAGGTGTGTAACCATAAGGTTATAAAGTTTGTCGTAAACAGTCCACTCCTCTTTTGTCATAAGTCCTTCCTCGTAAAGCGACTTTGCAAAAACCTCTCTGTCCTCGTAGATAGACCTATCAAGTACAGCAGGAATTTTTGATAGAAGCATATGGTGGACAATCTGCTCGTAACGAAGCGCAAGGAAGTTAATCTGTGTTGCAAAAGCCCACCTTTTCATGTCCTGATAGTAGTCCTTAAGGAAAAGGTTCGAGTGGAAGTCTTCAAAATAAACCGAAAACCCCATGTCCTCCGAAATGATTTGCGCTAAAGATGTTTTACCTGCACCGATGTTTCCAGAAATTACAATGTACATAGTTTCACCCCTTTAATATTTGATTTGCAATTATTAGTTTTTGAATTTCATTTGTGCCTTCAACAATCTCATACATCTTTGCTTCGCGATAGAGCCTCTCGACAGTGTATCCCTTTACATAGCCATAACCACCGAAAATTTGCGTTGCAAGGCGTGTTACATCAACTGCAGACTTTGTTGCATAGTATTTTGCAATGGATGAGTAAAGTCCCAAATCAGGAGAATTCAAATCTTTTTTTCTTGCAGAAGTTAGAACAATTTCGCGTGAAGTCTCAAGAAGGGTTTTCATTTCTGCAAGATACGCTTGGATTATCTCATAGTTTGCAATTGGAAGCCCTCCTTGAATACGCTCCTTTGCGTATCTTATCGATTCATTAAGTGCTCTTTCCATAAGCCCCACTGCGCCTGCCGCAGTTAAAATTCTTCCAAGTTCAAGTGTCTTCATAGCAACTATAAAGCCAAGATTTGCACGACCTATAAGGTTTTCCTTTGGCACCAAAACATCCTTTAGCGTCACTGTTGCGTTAGGAAGGTATGGCAATGCCATTTTTTCTTCCTTGTGCCCCACCGCAAGACCTTCGCTTTTTCCTTCAACCACAAATGCTGAAATACCTCTTGCGCCACTTTCAGGGTTCGTTTTTGCAAAAATCACATAGATGTCTGCTAAACCTGCATTTGTAACAAACGCCTTGGTGCCGTTAAGGACATAATAATCTCCCTTAAGTGTAGCAGTTGTTTTAATTGAAGAAGGGTCAGAGCCAGCATAAGGTTCGGTAAGTGAAAAAGCACCAATAAGCTTCCCCTTATTAAGTTGCGTAAGATACTTTTGCTTTAAATAGTCGCTTCCAAAAAGAAAGATAGATAAACTTGCAAGTTGGTGCGCACCAATAATCATAGAAATCGTGCTTGTGTATGTTGATAAGATAATTGATGCCTTAACACTTTCTTCAAAGGAAAGCCCAACACCCCCAAACTCTTTTGGAAAACTTACAGAAAAAAATCCAAGTTCGCCAAGTTTATGGAGGGTCTCCTCAATATAAAGCCCTTTTTCCTCGATATCCTTCTCTTTCGGCTTTATCAAACTTTCGCAAACTTCCTTTGTAACTTCCTCTATCTTTTTCACAGTTTCACCCATCCTTAAGTTTCTCTTTACAAATTATATAGAATTCCGAAAAAAGAAAAACTTCAAAAATTCCTCACAAACTCTATTTTGAAAAAATCAATTTTGGAGTATAATGTATTTTCTAAGTAAAACTTAGGAAATTTAAAGGAGGGAAAAGTATGAAGAAATTTTTAGTTTATCTCAATTTTGGCATTTTGCCACTACTGATGCTTATTTTTATGTACGGCTTTATTATCTATGTGCCGACTAACCTAAAACCACTTTTTGTTGTTTTTGTGTTGCTACTTCTGTTACTAACCTATCTTGAGGAGCATTTAAGAAGTTTTGTATATCTCATTGCAGGAACGCTTGCAATCGGATTCTTTTTTGTAATTACAGTGTGGGGCAAGGCAAATGTAAACCAGGTGAATATCATCATAATCCAAACTGTACTCATTTTGATATCTGTTATTGTATGGATTCAATCAATTTATTTTAAAAGAATTATTGAAGAAAATGAGGCACTCAAAAGAAGAGTAAGAGAACTTGAAAAATTTGTAGGAGACCTGAAAATCTACACAAAAGAAGAGTTTCTTGACTTTGCAAGAACTTTGATTAGTTCAGCCCTGAGAAGGAAAGAAAAACTTGGTGTGATTGTATTCAAACTCAAGCCACATGAAGGAAAAATAGCCGATAGTTTTACCGAAATCTTAGGCAAAAGCATATCAAAAACTATAAGGAGTAATTTTGACGCAGCAGGACTTGTAAGTCAGGATACTATTGCAATTCTTTTGCAGAACACGGATAAAAATGGGGCACTCAAGGCTTTTGAACGAATAAAAAACGCAGTGCTTGATGTCTCCAGAGTAAATCTTGAGGAATTTTTGAATCAATTTGAAATTAGTATAGATGAATTTGATGGCACATTCGAAGACTTCCAAAAGTTTTTAGGAGTGTGATAGATATGACTTTACCGAAACTTGTAATCGCTGTATCTATATTGTTCTGGATCCTCATTCTGTATTATGCAGTTTTATCTGTCGCAGGACTAATTTTCAGGACAAGAAAGAAAAACAAAAAGCCCCTTGAGCGTTACCCGTCAGTAGATGTTTTAATACCATGTAAGAACGAAGGAAAAGTGCTTTTTGACACCCTTAACGCTATGGCGAAGATTGAATACCCAGGCGAAATTACCTTTTACATCCTCAACGATAATTCAACTGATAATACGGTGGAAATTGCGGACTTCTTCGAAAGAAAGTTCAAAAATTTCAAACATATAAGAGTCCCCGAAGGAAACCCGAAAGGGAAGTCAAGGGTCTTAAATTACGGACTCACAATATCCAAGGGCGCTGCTGTTGTTGTTTTTGATGCAGATAATGAACCAGAAAAGGACTCCATAAAATTACTTGTTGAGGCTATGGAGGAAAATCCAAAATACGCAGGTGCAGTAGGATATGTCAAGACCAAAAATATGTATAAAAACAATCTTACAAGAATGATTGGTCTTGAGTTTATGCTATTTCAACTTGTTATGCAGTGTGGAAGATGGCAACTTTTTAGATTTGGCACTCTTACCGGAACAAATTTTGTGCTAAGAAGAAAAGTCCTCGAAGAAGTTAATGGTTGGGATGTATATGCACTTGCAGAAGATGCAGAACTGACCGCAAGAATATACTCAAAGGGATATGAAATTCCTGTTGTTGACGATTCAAGGACATGGGAACAAGAGCCTGAGACTTTTAGCACATTCTGGAAACAGAGAACGCGCTGGCTTTTAGGAAATCTTTATCTTATTTCAAAACTATTTAGAGATAGAGAATTACGCGGCGGAAGGAATTTCCTAAACAATCTTCAACTTGTTTCTGTATACTATGTATTTGTATTATTTGTTATCGCATCTGATGTCTGGTTTGTTATGGGTCTTTTGAACAGGCTTACAATACCTTATACAATACCTCTACTTCTTCTCTGGTTTGAAACCCTATGGATTTACACCTCAGAGATTATTGCAGCAGAAGTAATAGATAACGAAATAAGTTTTAAAAATGCACTTTTTGCTTTTCTTATGTACTTCACTTACGCCCAACTCTGGATTTTGCTTACATTAAGAAGTTACTTCTTGCGATTAAAAAATCAGAGTAAAGAAATCGTCTGGGACAAAACACCGAGATTTTAAAAAA
>JAEMPV010000082.1 GCA_022759145.1 Caldisericum sp. | reverse complement strand
TACTTTCTCTCCATTTTGTTTTTAATTCTTCTTTTCTACTACCATTTAGATGATTTTTGTTTAATTTCTCAAATATTTTTCTTGATCCAAATATCGTTTTCTTATGATTTTGTTGTCTCTCATTACATGATTCAATCATCGAATTTGCTAAGAATATCGCATCATCTGAATACCTTGTGTTTATGTCAAACAATCTTGATATATCCTTTTTAAGCTCTTTTCTTTCTTGACCTTCTAGCAGCCTTTTGTATGCGTATCTCTCTGCTGATGAAAATCTACGCATCAAATCTAAAAGAACTTCTCTATCCTGATTACTGCTAAACTCAAGCAAGCACTGTAGAGTTATCATTTCCTTTTAGAACCTCTTTGTGCGTATATTTTGCAGCAAATGAAGTTACTATTGCCACTAGATCTTCTGCTAACTCTACCATTTTCTCTTTTTCTTCACTGTTTCCATTAATTATCACAAGTTCTACACCAAACGCAGAAAGGAATTGTTTAAGATAATTAAAGCCAAATCTTGCCAAACGATTTGGATATTCTACTACAACTCTTTCTACTTCACCCCTCTGAACCATATTTAGTAATTTCTGTAATCCTCTTCTATTTTCATTTACTCCACTTGCTATTTCCTGTATAATCTCACAATTCCAATTATTTGAATTAGCATACTCTTCTAATCTCTTAACTTGATCTTTTAAATATTCCTCTTGTTTTTTGTGCTTACTCTTGCATATAAAACTGTTTTTCTGATATCTTTTTTCTCTTCTATTATTCCCAAAAATTCTCTCTCAATATCTTCTACTCTATATCTCCTAACTCCCCTGGCATTCTTAAAGGAGTTATTAGACCTTTCCTTTCATAGTTGATCAGTGTAATCCTGCTAATTCCGTATATCTCCCTACATTGTTTTATAGTTAATAGTTTTTTATCCATATCAATTTACTATTATACACTTTTTATAAAATATAGAAACTGTTGTTCGCCTGACGAGGTGAGCCTTGCACATAATGGGGTCCTTTTCCTTGACGAACTGCCTGAATTTAGAAGGGATGTTCTTGATTCATTGAGGCAACCTATGGAAGATGGTTTTGTGGTGGTAACGAGGGCAAAGGAACGCATCAAATTCCCCTCCAATTTTATGCTTGTTGCTGCGATGAATCCATGTCCTTGTGGGTGGTTTGGTGACAAAGAGCACGCCTGCACCTGCTCAATCTCAGAGATAAAGCGTTATAGAAATAGAGTCTCAGGACCAATATGGGATCGTTTTGATATCCAAATTGAAGTACCGAGGCTTTTGCCAAGCGAACTTGTTGCCGATACAAAGTCTGAATCTTCAAAATCTGTAAGAGAAAGAGTGATGCGTGCTCGTGAAATCCAAACGAAGCGTTATCTCAACACGAAAATCAAAAATAACGCCTCTCTTACACCTCGCTCGATAAAGACATTTATAAAACTTAACCACGAGGAGAAAGCTTTCCTTGAGAATGCTTCTGAAAGGCTTGGGCTCACAGGAAGGGGATTTGATAAAATTTTGAAGGTTGCAAGGACGATTGCGGACCTTGAAGGAAGCGTTGATGTGAGGCTTCCTCACATTGCAGAAGCTTTACAGTACAGGTTTGACCTTTCTTTGAACATTTAGGTTATTTAAAGAAAAATACGATATCAATTACTGCAATAAGAAGCCCCAGAAGGAAACCGATAAATACTTCTGGTCCTGAGTGACCTACAAGTTCCTTAAAAACCTCTATATCTACAGTTTCCTGTAGCCTTTTTCCAAGCGGTGTTTCAAAGAAGATGTCATTCATCGTCTTAGCATGTTTTCCAACTTCTCTTCTTACTGAGATTGCATCAACAACGACGACGGAAGAAAAAATAAAAGCAATTGTAAAATAAGGAGAATCAAAACCGTACTTTGCGCCTAAAAGGATTGTTAATGTTGTTACGGTTGCCGTGTGAGAACTTGGGTTTCCTCCGGTTGAGGTAAACATTCTCCAATTCCACTCTTTTTCAATGAGATAATAAATTATCACTTTCAATCCCTGAGCAACGAGGTTCGAAATAATTGATGCTATTAATATGTTGTTACTGAGTAGTTGTAAAATCACTTTCATATTATAATTTTAGTATGAAAAGGGAAAAAAATAAACAGACGCTTCCCGTTGGGAATTACGAGAAGGTTCTTCTCCATATATGCTGTGCTCCAGATGCAACTTACCCTATTCTTCTTCTTAGAGGGCTTCATTACGATGTAACAGGCTTTTTCTACAATCCCAATATCCACCCAAAAGAGGAATACTATAAAAGGCTTGAAGAGATTAGAAAACTTTCAAAAATACAGAAGTTCCCATTGATTGAAGGTGAGTATAACGATGATGTCTTAAGGAACTGGTTCAGGATGGTTAAGGGGCTTGAGAAAGTGCACGAAGGGGGAGAAAGGTGCTATCTCTGCTATAAAGAGCGACTTGAAAGAACAGCAAAACTTGCAAGAGATCTTGGTTTTGACTATTTTACAACGACGATAACGATAAGCCCTCACAAGAATTCAAAGTGGGTGTTTGATATTTCTTATGAACTTGAAAAAACTTACGGAGTTAAGTTCCTTCCAATTGATTTCAAAAAGAAAAACGGTTTTAAGGCAAGCGTTATATTAAGTAAATACTATGGCCTTTATAGGCAGAATTACTGTGGTTGTATTTTTTCAAAGGTAGAAGCAGAGCATTTTAGAGAAAATAAATCTTAGGGTATCAGCATGAACACCTTGAGAAAGAGTGGCGTATAAAGTCTTCTGATAATAAATTAAAACTAACTTTCAAACCTTTTATGGTAAGGCTTGCTCGTACTAACCTGGTTCTTCTTAAAAGTGTACTATACCAGATTTTTAGCACCTATAATGGAAGCTTTACTAGAGACAATGGAGAAAAGATAGAAATAAACAATGTAATTGGCTGGATAGAGGAGCATAACGCTCGCTAACGGTTAAGGAAATAAGTATTTAAGTGAATTACTTGAATTTAGTAGGTCTTTTTGTAAATTAAAATTTTCGAAGAGAGAAAACCTAAAGGAATTTAAACAAGATTAGATTAGAAAATGTTTTATTAGAATTTTGAAAGAATTTTTGAAAATCCCCTTGTCCCCCCTTGACATGGGATATACTTTTTGGTATTATTGTAATCGCTGAGAGTCAAGGAACTCAAAAAACCTTGAGCGAAGCACCTTGAAAAAAGTAGAAAGTCTTGGGGGTTACCCCCTTGACAAGAGAGCAAAAAGTAGTATAATAGTGTGCCTATGTAAGATAGGCAAGTTGGTACAGTGGATTGTACCTTGAAAACTAAACAGCGAAAGTAAGGCCCTTTGAATATTTTTTCGGAGAGTTTGATCCTGGCTCAGGATGAACGCTGGCGGCGTGCCTTACACATGCAAGTCGAGCGGAGAAGATTTCCTGTGGCAACACAGGGGTCTTCTTAGCGGCAAACGGGTGAGTAATGGATGAGTAACCTGCCCTGTAGATGGGGATAGCCATCCGAAAGGATGGGTAATACCCAATAATGTTGGAGGACTTTGGTTCTCCAAAGAAAGGTGGCGCAAGCTACCGCTTCAGGATGGGCTCATCTCCTATCAGCTAGTTGGTGAGGTAATGGCTCACCAAGGCTATGACGGGTAGCTGGCCTGAGAGGGTGGTCAGCCACATTGGGACTGAGACACGGCCCAGACTCCTACGGGAGGCAGCAGTGGGGAATCTTGGTCAATGGGCGAAAGCCTGAACCAGCGACGCCGCGTGGAGGACGAAGGCCGAAAGGTCGTAAACTCCTTTTGCAAGGGAAAAAGGGAAGGGTTCGAATAGGACCCTATCCTTGATTGTACCTTGCGAATAAGCCCCAGCCAACTACGTGCCAGCAGCTGCGGTAAAACGTAGGGGGCGAGCGTTATCCGGAATCACTGGGTGTAAAGGGTACGCAGGCGGATTTGTAAGTTGGATGTAAAAACTCAGGGCTCAACCTTGAGCTTGCATCCAAGACTACAAGTCTAGAGAGCAGGAGAGGGGAGTGGAATTCCCGGTGTAGGGGTAAAATCCGTAGATATCGGGAGGAACACCAATGGCGAAGGCAGCTCCCTGGCCTGTCTCTGACGCTCAGGTACGAAAGCGTGGGGAGCAAACAGGATTAGATACCCTGGTAGTCCACGCCCTAAACGATGGGTGCTTGGTGTTGGGGGGTAATTCCCTCAGTGCCGTAGCTAACGCGTTAAGCACCCCACCTGGGGAGTACGGCCGCAAGGTTGAAACTCAAAGGAATTGACGGGGACCCGCACAAGCAGCGAGGCATGTGGTTTAATTCGATGCTACACGAAGAACCTCACCTGGGCTTGACATGCATGTGAAAGCTCGAAGAAACTCGAGCCCCCATAGGGGTTACACCCTATGGCACATGCACAGGTGCTGCATGGTTGTCGTCAGCTCGTGTCGTGAGATGTACGGTTAAGTCCGTGAACGAGCGCAACCCCTGCCCTTAGTTGCTAATAGGCTTCGG
Source organism: Caldisericum sp. (assembly GCA_022759145.1). NCBI lineage: Bacteria > Pseudomonadati > Caldisericota > Caldisericia > Caldisericales > Caldisericaceae > Caldisericum > Caldisericum sp. The sequence continues at coordinate 24,372 of JAEMPV010000082.1, read as the reverse complement.
CCTATGCACTCTAAGGGGACTGCCAGCGATAAGCTGGAGGAAGGTGGGGATGACGTCAAATCCTCATGGCCCTTATGCCCAGGGCTACACACATGCGACAATGGTCGGGACAATGCGTTGCGAACCAGTAATGGGGAGCTAATCGCAAAAAACCGACCCCAGTACGGATTGAGGGTTGCAACTCACCCTCATGAAGCTGGAGTTGCTAGTAACCGCCGGTCAGCTATACGGCGATGAATACGTTCCCGGGTCTTGTACACACCGCCCGTCACACCACCCGAGTTGCGTGCACCCGAAGTGGCTCGGTGAGTCACGAAGGTGTGCGTGATGAGGAGGGTGAAGTCGTAACAAGGTAGGTGTACGAGAACGTGCGCCTGGATCACCTCCTTTCTAAGGAGCATCCTTACAAATCGGTGTGTTTTAAATTAAGTTTCTTGCGAAACTTATTCTGGGTCTTACTTTTCGCTGTTTAGTTTTGAGGGCACAGTCCCTCCGCTGTAAATGTGGATTGTACCTTGAAAACTGCATGTGGGTATAGTAAGTTAGTAAGGGCACATGGTGGATGCCTTGGCGCACGGAGCCGATGAAGGACGCAGCAAGCCTGCGATAGGCCACGGGGAGCTGCAAAACAAGCTTTGATCCGTGGATTTCCGAATGGGGAAACCCGTGAGGGTAAAACCCTCACATCCTTGCCTGAATACATAGGGTAAGGAGGGGAACCAAGGGAACTGAAACATCTTAGTACCTTGAGGAAAAGAAATCAACAGAGATTCCCTGAGTAGTGGCGAGCGAAAGGGGAACAGCCTAAACCGTTTGTGTGCATAAGCTCACGGGCGTTGCACAAACGGGGTTGCGGGACAAGTCGTTCTCTCCCCGTGAGGAGAGAGTGGAGTAAGAAATAAACTGCTTAGCTGAATGCTTTGGAAAGAGCAACCAAAGAGGGTGATAGTCCCGTAAGCGAAAAGCAGTTTACTCCTTGACTTGATCCCAAGTACCGCGGGACACGAGGAACCCTGCGGGAATCAGGGAGGACCACCTTCCAAGGCTAAATACTCCGGCGACCGATAGTGAACAAAGTACCGCGAGGGAAAGGTGAAAAGAACCCCGGGAGGGGAGTGAAATAGAACCTGAAACCATGTGCCTACAATGGGTAGGAGGGCTATGAAGCAGCAATGCTTCAGCCTGACTGCGTGCCTATTGAAGTATGACCCAAGGAGTTGATGGTAGTGGCAAGGCTAAGGGGTGAAACCCGGAGCCGCAGCGAAAGCGAGTCCGAATAGGGCGTTAGTCGCTATCATCAGACTCGAAACCAGGTGGCCAACCCATGGCCAGGGTGAAACGGGTGTAAGAGCCCGTGGAGGCCCGAACCGGTCGGGGGAAAAAACTCGTCGGATGAGCTGTGGGTAGGAGAGAAATTCTAACCGAACCTGGAGATAGCTAGTTCTCGCCGAAATGCATTTAGGTGCAGCGGTAGGAAATTAGCATGCGGGGGTAGAGCTCTGGATGGGCTAGGGGTCTTACCAGACTTCCGAACCCAACCAAACTGCGAATACCGCATTGCCGTATCCTACCAGTGAGTCGGTGGGCTCTAAGGTCCATCGTCGAGTAGGAGAACAATCCAGATCGTCTGCTAAGGTCCCTAAAGTAGACTAAGTGCATCAAAGGATGTGGGACTGCTTAGACAGCTAGGAGGTTAGCTTAGAAGCAGCTATCCTTTAAAGAGTGCGTAACAGCTCACTAGTCGAGCGGTTCTGCGCCGAAAATGTTCGGGGCTAAGTCTACTACCGAAGCAGCGGGTTCAAGATGTCTTCGGACATCTTGAGCGGTAGGCGAGCGTTCCAGTTGCTGAGAAGGCATACCGTGAGGAGTGCTGGAGCGACTGGAAGTGAGAATCTTGGGTTGAGTAACGAAAAGCAGGGCGAGAATCCCTGCCGCCGTAAGTCTAAGGTTTCCTGGGGAAGGTTCGTCCGCCCAGGGTTAGTCGGGCCTAAGCCGAGGCCGAAAGGCGTAGGTGATGGACAACAGGTTAATATTCCTGTACCGCATATCTTCCGCTATCAGGAAGGGGTGACGGAGGAGGATAGGCCAAGCGCGGTTTTGGTTGTCCGCGTCCAAGCTGGTAGGAGGCATCCGGAGGCAAATCCCTGGATGCGTTAACTCCGAGAAGCGATGGGGAGCCGCAAGGCGAAGTGGCTGATTCCACACTCACGAGAAAAACCTCTAACGAGGAAGATGTGCGCCCGTACCGCAATCCAACACAGGTAGACGGGGAGCACGCTCCCAAGGCGTTCGAAAGAATCCTCTTCAAGGAACTCGGCAAGTTTGCCCCGTAACTTCGGGAGAAGGGGTGCCTGGAGTTGTGGTAGGAACATTGCTTCCTACTGCATCTTCGGGTCTCAGTAAACAGGCTCAGGCGACTGTTTAACAAAAACACAGGTCTCTGCTAAGTCGTAAAGACGACGTATAGGGGCCGACGCTTGCCCGGTGCCGGAAGGTTATAGGGAGGGGTTAGTGGGCGTAAGCCCGCGAAGCTCCGAACTTAAGCCCCGGTGAACGGCGGCCGTAACTATAACGGTCCTAAGGTAGCGAAATACCTTGTCGGGTAAGTTCCGACGCGCATGAAAAGCGTAACGATCTGAGCGCCGTCTCGAAGAGGAATTCGGTGAAATAACGGTGGTCGTGCAGACGCGGCCTACCCGTAGCAGGACGGAAAGACCCCGTGGAGCTTTACTGTACCCTGATACTGAACTTCGGTATACCATGTATAGGATATGTGGGAGGCTGAGAACCCAGGGCGCCAGCTCTGGGGGAGCCGCCGGTGGAATACCACACTTGGTATGCTGAAGTTCTAACTCCTTGCCCTAATCGGGCGGGAGGACAATGTCAGGCGGGCAGTTTGACTGGGGCGGTCGCCTCCTAAAAAGTAACGGAGGTGCCCAAAGGTTCCCTCAGGCTGGTTGGAAATCAGCCGTTGAGTGTAAAGGCATAAGGGAGCTTGACTGCGTAGACCGACAGGTCGAACAGACACGAAAGTGGGGCTTAGTGATCCGGCGGTGGCGTGTGGAAGCGCCGTCGCTCAACGGATAAAAGCTACCCCGGGGATAACAGGCTGATGCCGTCCGAGAGTTCACATCGACGACGGTGTTTGGCACCTCGATGTCGGCTCATCGCATCCTGGGGCTGGATAAGGTCCCAAGGGTCCGGCTGTTCGCCGGTTAAAGCGGTACGTGAGCTGGGTTCAGAACGTCGTGAGACAGTTCGGTCCTAATCCGCTACGGGCGTAGGAGGTTTGAAGGGGGTTTCCCGGTAGTACGAGAGGACCCCGGGAAGGAGACCGCTGGTGGACCAGTTGTCCCGCCAGGGGCAGGAGCTGGGTAGCTAAGTCTCTACTGGATAAGCGCTGAAAGCATCTAAAGCGCGAAGCCTACCCCAAGATTAGACCTCCCATCCTTGCGCAAGCAAGGAGTAAGACCCCTCGTAGACTACGAGGTTGATAGGCCCGAGGTGTAAGCGCAGCAATGCGTTTAGCTGACGGGTACTAATAGGTCGAGGACTTACTATACCCCATGCAGTTTTGAAGGTACAATCCTTTTGCTCTGGTGGCCATACCGAAGGGGAAACACCCGTTCCCATTCCGAACACGGAAGTTAAGCCCTTCAGGGCCGATGGTACTGCACTGGTGACGGTGCGGGAGAGTAGGACGCTGCCAGGGCTTTTTTTATTTTTGTGATTTTAAAATCGTCTATTTTTTCTGTATAATCTTCTCAATGACAAAAATAGAAAAGTTTAAAGAAAATTTTGCATTAAACATACTTGTCCTTGCATTGCTTTGGGGATCGGATTATATTCTCATTAAAGTTGCGATTCAGAGTTTTCATCCCATACTTTTTGTTTCGCTTAAACTACTTATTGGTGCAATATCAATATTTTTCATCTTGAAATTTATCTTGGAAAAGAGGATTGTGTTTGTAAAGTCTGCGGTAATTTTTGTTTTACTTGCGGCTTTTTTTGATACTTTCCTTCCTCAGGTTTTTATTTCTTTCGGAGAAAGAACTGTTCCAAGTTATATTGCTTCCTTGATGCTTGCAAGTTCTCCTATCTTTACGTTGATATTTTCTATTGTATTTGCAAACGAGAAACTCAACTATAAATTAATTCCATATTTTCTATTAGGATTTTTGGGAGTGTTCCTTATATTCTTTAATGAGTTCGTAAATGCTAAAGTTTCAGTGCACATCCTCAATCTTCTGTTAATTGCGTGCGCTTCTATTTCGTATGCAATTGGCGTAATTCTTCTTAAAAAAGTTTCTGAGTTTATGGATGCTTTTACCTCTTCTTTTTATCTTATGCTGTTTGGTTTTATTTTTTCACTTTTTGCAATACCAATGTTTAATGTAACAAAGCCAATCCTAAATGTTAACTCAGTTTTGGCGCTTCTTTTTGCATCCGTTGTTTTAAATGCTTTTGGTTATGCATATTTCTTCTATGCAATATCGAAATTTGGTGCAGGAAGGGCATCTTTCATAGGTTATCTTGTGCCATTCTTCTCTACTTTGTATGGGACTATTTTTCTTAGAGAGACGCTTACAACTTTTGCTATTGCGGGTGGTGCGCTTATAATACTATCAAGTTACTTAATAAATAGAGTAACAATTAATGTCTCTAAAACTTGAATCTTGAAAGGTCCAAATTCTTGAGATTTTTTGACAACTTTTTGAAATTTTCGAAGTTCTTTAAAAGTTGATTTACTTCCGCCTTGCTTACGTGCGTGCCTCTTGCTATTCTTTCTTTTCTCGAGGCGTTAATAATTTCAGGATGTGCCCTTTCTTCCTTTGTCATAGCGTTTATTATTGCAATCATTCTCCTCAGGGCTTTTTCATCTGCGTATTCTTTTGGAATTTTCACATTGCCGAAATTTGGAAGCATTGAGAAAACTTTAGAAATTCCACCCATCTTCAAGATGCTTTCGAGTTGGACTTTGAGATCGTTAAGATCGAATTTGCCGCTTTCAAAGTCCTTTGTAATTTTCTCGCTCTCTTCAAGGGATATTGCTTCCTGCGCTTTTTCAAACAACCCTTTCAGATCGCCTCTTCCTACAAGTCTCGATATAAGGGCATCTCCATCAAAAACTTCGAGATCTTGAATTTTTTCTCCAGTCCCAACGAATTTTACAGGGCTTCCTGTAACATATCTAAACGAGAGAACGCTTCCGCCTTTTGCAGAGGAATCAAATTTCGTGAATATTCCTCCTGTTATATCAAGGTATTCTTTGAAACCTTTTACTATATCCAGTGCAGTTTGTCCTATGGTTACATCCATAACCATAAGCGTCTCTTTCTTATCGAAGTAGTCATTTATTAACTTTAACTCCTCCATAAGAGAGGCGTCAATTTCTTTTCGTCCAGCGGTATCAATAATTGCAACATTGAAGTTGTTCTGTTCCATATAGGGCTCAATTTTTGAAAGTGCCTTTTCTATATTTGTTTCGTTTCTTAAGTCAAGATAGGGGATATTGTTTGTCTTTCCAAGTTGAATGAGTTGCTCGAAACTTGCTGGCCTTTTGAAATCAAATGGGACAAGGATAGGGTTGTAGTGCATTTTATTTTTAAGATAGTATCCGAGTTTTGCTGCTGTTGTTGTCTTTCCGTTACCCTGTAAGCCTACAAGGATTATGAAGTTATTTCCTCCCCTAAGGTCTAATTTTTCAGAAGTGCCTACATATTCAACAAGGACAGAATATAAAATAGAGAGTATTTGTTCTGCAGGAGTAAAGCTATCTAATACTTTTTGCTCTTTTGCTTTTTTCTCAACCCTATCAGTAATTTCTTTTACAAGTTTATAGTTTACATCCGCTTCCAATAGGGCAAGGCGAATTTCTCTAATGGCTCCCTTTATGTCTTCTTCGCTTAAATGCCCCTTAGAACGGAGTTTCTTAAAGATTGAATTTATACTTTCCTTAAGAGATTCAAAAATGGTGCGCCTCCTAATCCAACTCTTTTAGGGCTGAAAAAAGTTTGTTCAATTTTTGGATATCCTCTTCAGTAAGTTCTTTCCTGGATAAAATGCCTTCGATTTCGAATATAATTTTTACCTTTTTCCTCTTCTTTTCTAACAACTTCGACTTTGCTTCACACCTTTCCATTTTGTTTATACCACGTCTTATGTGGTCATGCACTGCCTGCCTTGAAACTTTAAGTTTTTTTGCAATTGCTGCACCAGTGAGTGCTGGATCAGTATAAAGTGTGAGTATTTTTCTTTCCTTATCTGTAAGGAGATTTGAGTAAACTTCAAGAAGTTCTTTTACTCTTGCTTTTTTTACAAGTTTCTTTTCTCTTGGTGTTAATTCTTTCATTTTGTACCTCCCGTCAGTTTTTGAATGTATCTATCAATCGAAAATTCTTCAAGGTCATTTATCTCTTCGCCTGTTCCAAGAAACTTAACAGGTATCTTGTAAGTTTGAACAATTGGAACAACAACTCCAGGTGCGCTATTCGAATCGAATTTTGTAAGGATTATACCCGTAACGCTTATTGATTTAATAAATGCTTCCATCTGACTGAATGCATTTAATCCTGTGAGGCTGTCGAGGACAAGGAAGACTTCATCGATTTTGCCAATTTTATTCAAAATAACTTTTTCGATTTTTGTAAGTTCTTTTAAGAGATTTTCATTTGTCTCAACCCTTCCAGAGGTATCAATAAGTATCAAGTCGTAACTGCCTTCTTTGGAAAGTCCGTCAAATACAACGCTTGCAGGGTCTGCATTTGGCTTTCCCTTTACTATGTGAACATTTAAGCGCTCTGCCCAGATTGAAAGTTGTTCTGTTGCCCCTGACCTGAATGTATCGCCTGCAATAAGAAGGATATCTTTAAAGCCTCTATTCTTGTAATAGTTTGCAACCTTTGCAATGCTTGTAGTCTTTCCTGAGCCGTTTGAACCTACAAACATAAAAACAGTAGGCTTGCTTGTCCCGATATTTACTTTCGGATCTACATTTGAAAATGCCTCGTAAATGAGTTTTTCAAAAAGGGTTAGGTAATCAGTATGTTCTTCTTTGAGCCTGCTTATAAAGTCTTCTGTGAATTTTATGCCGAAATTTTTGGATATCAAAAACTCCTCGACTTCTTCGATAGAGAAATCGTTTTTATTGAGAAGATTTTTCAATATCTTTAATATATTCATTTGTTAGTGCAACCTCTGCTGCATTTTCTTCAGCTTCTTTCTTTGTTTTGCCTTTTCCTGTTCCTAAAACTTTTCCATTAATTCTTACTTCTGCTACAAAGTATTTCTTGTCGTCAATCTTTTCTTCTTTTACGATCCTGTATTCTGGCACTTTGTGCATGACTTTTTGAAGCGTTTCCTGGAGTTTTGTTTTTGCATCAACGGTTTCAATGTGGGCTGCATTTTCAAGCTCGGTTTTAAAGATATTTGTAATAAATTTTTCTGCCTCTTCAAATCCAAAACAGAGAAATATTGCTGCAACAAGTGCCTCAAAGGCGTCGGCTAAAATCGCCTCTTTGAATTTGCCGCCGCTTTTATCCTCTCCCTTTCCAAATAGTATTAAATCACCAAGACCAATTATTTCTGCTTTCCTGGAAAGGCTTTTTTCTGAGACAAGATAAGCCCTTTTCCGTGACAATTCCCCTTCACTCAGGTCTTTATAAGTGCAGAGGAGATAATGGGTAATAGAAAGAGAAAGGACGGAATCACCCAGAAACTCAAGCCTCTCGTTTGAGCGATAATTCTTGTGCTCTCCCGAGAAAGAGGAGTGAGTTATCGAAGTTATAAATGTTTCCCTGCACTTCTTTGGGATCTTCCGCCCTAAAATTCTCTCAAAGGCATTAATTCTTTCCTTTAATGCCTTCTCTAAGGTTCTCTCTGTCATCAGAAAGAAAGGTCTATTTCTCTTTTGCCTCGATCTTTACAACCTCTTTCCCTTCATAGTATCCGCAGTAAGGGCAAACTTTATGCGGAGGAATGAGGTTGTGGCAGTGAGGACACTCGACAAGATTTAATGGGTCAAGTTTTTCTTTAATTTTCCTCATCCTGCTTCTTGAATGCGTTGTCTTCTTTTTTGGTTGTGCCATTTTATCCTCCTAAGCAACAATATTTATTAATTTGTCTTTTACAAAAACATATTTTGCTTTATCAAAATCAATGCCTAACCTTGCTATTTTATCAGATTTTTTAACTAAATCAAGTATATCTTCAAGTTCACTTCCAACGGGAACTTCAATCTTGTCTCTTAACTTACCGTTAACCTGGACTATTATCGTTGCATATTCTTCTTTGTATATTCCTTTTGGCTTGGGCCATGATTTTGTATGTATGCTTTCACTGAATCCAAGTCTGTGGTAGAGTTCTTCTGCAACAAACGGTGTTGCGGGTGCAATCATTGTAAGGAATGTTAGAACTGCCTCTCTAAATGCTTTTGTCTCCATAACTTCAGGATCGTCCTGGACAACCTTGTAGAGAAAATTGAGCCACTCCATAAAACTACTTATCATTGTGTTAAACTTGAATCTTTCAATCTGTTCGGTAATCTTTACTATCATCTTATCTGTCACTAATTCGATATCTTTCTCGACAGGCTTTTCCTTGTCAGGATTTACTCCCTCTAACTGAACAAATAGGTTCCATATTCTCTTAATAAACCTGTTAACTCCATTTATCCCTTCGGTGCTCCATGGTGCGTCTGTATCGAGAGGCCCAATAAAAAGTATATAGGCTCTTAGTGTATCTGCACCGTATTCTTTAATAACATCATCTGGATTTACTACATTTCCTCGGGATTTACTCATCTTCTGGTGGTCTGCACCCAAAATCATTCCCTGGTTTAATAGTTTCTTAAATGGTTCATCGAAGTCTATAAGACCTGCATCGTACATTACTTTTGTATAGAAACGAGCATACAGCAAATGCATAACGGCATGTTCTGCACCACCTATGTAAAGGTCAACAGGAAGCCAGTATTTAACTTTTTCCCTGTCAAAAGGTGCCTTGTCGTTGTGAGGATCTGCGTATCTTAAGAAATACCAGGAAGAACATGCAAAACCATCCTGGGTGTCAGTTTCTCTTTTGGATGGCTTTCCGCAAATAGGACATGTGGTATTGACAAAGTCAGGGTCGTTTGCAAGAGGAGATTCTCCAGTATCTCTTGGAGAGAAGTCAACTTCGTCTGGCAAAAGGACTGGTAAATCCTCCTCAGGCACGGGGACTGCGCCGTGTTCTGGACAGTGGATAATAGGAATTGGTGCACCCCAGTACCTCTGTCTTGAAATAAGCCAGTCTCTAATTTTGTATCTGACAACACCTTTTCCAAAACCATGTTCTTCTGCATACCTGGTCATTCTTTTACGTGCTTCTTCAGATGTAAGATTAGAAAATTCCCCTGAGTTTATTAGTATGCCATCTTCAGTGAAGGCTTCGTTAAGTTCGCTTACTTCTTTGCCATCTTTTGAGATTACCACTTTTATAGGGAGATTGTGTTTTTTTGCAAATTGGAAGTCTCTTTCATCGTGAGCGGGGACGCCCATAACTGCGCCTGTCCCGTATGAATAGACTACATAATCGCCAACATATATTGGGACAAGTTCGTTTGTAAATGGATTCCTTGCAAAACATCCAGTGAAGACACCCGTCTTTTCCTTTTCTGTTGAAAGCCTGTCAGTTTCAAATTTTCTTAGGGCTTCCTCGATATATTTTTTAACCTCTTCAGCCCTGTCTTCTCGTGTCAGTTTCATTACAAGCGGGTGTTCAGGTGCAATTGCAAGAAAAGTCACACCAAAGATAGTATCTATTCTCGTTGTAAATACTGGAAGGTCATATTCAGTTCCATCAGGACCAATTGCTTTGAAAGTAATCTCCGCTCCTTCAGAACGACCAATCCAGTTTCTCTGCATAGATTTAATTCGCTCTGGCCAGTCAATCCTGTCCAGTCCTTCAAGTAATTTATCTGCGTATTGTGTAATCCTGAAAAACCATTCTTTTAATTCTTTTTTTACAACTGGTGTTCCGCAGCGCCAGCACTTTCCATCAATAATCTGTTCGTTTGCAAGGACTGTCTTGCAGTGAGGGCACCACCACTGGAAACTTCTATCTTGATATGCAAGTCCTCTCTTGAAGAGGAGTTCGAAAAACCACTCCGTCCACTTGTAGTATTCTGGGTCTGAAGTTGCAAACTCCCTGTCCCAGTCGTAAGAAAGACCGAGCATCTTAAGTTGCCTTCTAAAGTTTTCTATGTTTTTATAGGTGGATTCCCTTGGATGAACGCCGTGTTCTATTGCATAGTTTTCTGCGGGTAATCCAAATGCATCGTATCCAATTGGATGAAGAACATTAAAGCCCTGCATTCTCTTATAACGTGCGTATGTATCTGCGGGTATGTAATTTCTGCAGTGTCCTACATGTAGACCAGACCCAGATGGATACGGAAACATTACCAATATATAAAACTTGGGCTTTTCGGAAAAATCCTCTGCTTTGAATAGTTTATTTTCTTCCCAGTACTTGTACCACTTTTCTTCGAATTCTTTCGGGTTGTATTCTTTTTCCATGCAACACCTCTTATGATAAAAAAATTTGGTGGAGCTAAGGGGAGTCGAACCCCTGACCTCCTCCACGCCAAGGAGGCGCTCTACCAACTGAGCTATAGCCCCACTATTAACAATAATACAGATTTTTAAATTATTGTCAAGGGTTTATTTGGTTATTGCCTTTAATTAGTTATTTTCAAGCGGCACTCTTTTCATAAATAGAATCGACACAAAGGCGAGTGCAAAAGCAACAACGGAAATTGGGAATATTACAAATTTAGTTTTGAACATATCTGCAAAAGTTCCCGCAAGGACAGGAGCGATTATATTTCCTGTTTGTGAGAAAAGATAGTAGAAGCCTGTGAATGTTCCCTGTTTTTCTTTTGTGCCAAAGTCAATTACAGTTGGTATTGCGTTAACAATATAGAGGTCCCAGAAAATTCCACCGAGTGCAAAAAGATACTTATGTATTGAGTAAGTTTTCGTAGAAAGAACAATGTAGAAAATAATTATAAGGGTAAATAGACCTACAGCCATTGGGAGTTTCCTCTTGTATTTTTTACCGAGGTATCCTGCAGGGATAGAAAATAGGATAAATGTCACAAAAAATATCGAAAGGTTTAGTTTCGCAAGTTGCTCGCCCTGCACTGAAGGAAGCCCCGATTCCATTGCCATATAGGCGGTATAGAATGTTTCAACTGTGTTTATCCCAATCCATCCAAACAAAACTGAAAGTAGAAGGGCAATAAGAGAAAAATCTTTGTTTGCAAAAAGCAACTTTACAGTTTCTTTAATAGAAAACTTTTCTACATTCTCTTCTGAATAGTAAACAGCATCTCTTCTTTCATTAATTGAAAAGAAGACTACAAGCGCACCAATGACTATAAAAATACTTGCAACCAGGAATCCTAAGAGCCTGTTTCTCGAGGAGATCATCCCAACAACAAGAATTCCAAAGATACCGCCTATGCCTGTCATAAGGTTCATGATGGAGTTTGCAACTGCTCTATCCTCTTTAGGCGTTATATCTGCCATCAGGGCAATCGTAGGTGATCTTTGAATTGACATTGAGGTTACTGCAAAAAATATTGCAAAAAATACAAATGGAAATGGAAGTCTAAAATGTGCAAATAACTCTATAAGAAAGAAGAAGAATGCTCCACCGAGCAATCCACCTAATATATATGGCATCCTTTTACCGATTTTTGTATTAGTCCTATCGGAAAGAGCTCCAACGAGAGGAAGAAGAATGAGACCAAGTATGTTATCGATGTTCATTATCCATCCTGTTAAGGTGTTTGATAATTTATAAATATCCTGCACAATGATGGGAATATCTGTGTTATAAATGCCCCAGAAAAGTTGATCAGAGAAGGAACTCATTCCCAATTTAAAAATTTTGCGAAGGTCTGTTGATCTTTTAACTTTTTTCTCTTCCATTTAACCCTCCTTTAGGATTTTATTTATGAATTCAAGAGACTTTTCACAGATTATGTCCTTATCGAAGTCTGCCGTTGCAACATGATAAGAGTTTTTAAGAAATACCACCTCCTTTTGTTTTGATGAGATACTCTTTAAGGTTATTTCAACTGAGTCTTGAGGTATCACATGGTCTTCTATTGACTTGAATATAAGTTGAGGCTGAGTTACGAGTGGTAACTCCTTTTTTACAAGGGATATAAGTCTCAAAAACTCTAAGAGTGCGCCTGTTGGTATGTATTCATATGCAAGATTTTTTTGCGTCTTATCCTTAATATCACTTCCCGGGGAATAAATGTATTTCACAAAGTATTTTATGATAGGTAAAAATTTTAATTTCCAGTTTGGGTATAAACTCAAAGCATGGTTCACAAGGATTCCACCTAAAATCTCAGGGTGTTGTGCTTCAAGGTGAAGTGAAAGTGCTCCTCCCATCGAGAGACCAAACACAAAAACTTTATTTGCTTTTAATGAGAGATTTTTGTATGCAGACTCTGCATCTTCTATCCAGTCAGTGAATTTAACTTTGTCTAAGTCTGTGTAAACTGTGTTATGACCTCTTAGAGATGGTGCTTCAACTAAAAAACCCTGGGTTCTAAAAAATTGAACCTGGTATTCAATCGTTTTCAGATTGCCCAAAAATCCATGTAATACAAGTACGCCAACTTTATTTTCCATTTTTTAAATTATATAAAAACTCATTAAAATTTCAAATCTTGTAAAGCAAAGCACTTAACTTTCCAAAAAAGCATCTTACTTCAATTTAACTTCCAAAAACACTTACAAAACTTATTCAACCGTAACTGACTTTGCAAGATTTCGAGGCTTGTCTATGTCGAGCCCTCTTGCATCTGCCATATAGTAAGCAAAAAGTTGTAGTGGCATAACGGTAACTATCGGGGAAAGGTCGTCTAAAACAGGGGAGATATAGAAAACAGAATCTGCAACATCTTTAATGCGTTCATTATCTTTCTTTGCTATTGCAAGGACTTTGCCTCCCCTTGCCTTAACCTCTTTTATATTGCTTATTGTTTTATCTGAAAGAGGTGTGTAGGTATCGACTGCAATTGTGAGGGAGTTTGGAGTAATGAGAGCAAGGGGGCCATGTTTGAGTTCGCCTGCAGGATATCCTTCTGCATGAACATAGGCAATCTCTTTTAGTTTTAGTGCACCTTCTAAGGATACTGCAAAGTCGAGATTTCTGCCTATAAAGAATGTCTCTTCTATATTTTTTGTTGTTGAAACAAAACCTGCTATTTCTTCTTTATTATCAAGCACTTCTTTTGCGTAATCTGAAAGTTTTAGGAATTCCGCAACTAACTTCTGTTCCTGTGTGCTATCGAGTTTTCCTAAAATCTTTGCAAGGTGGAGTATCGAAAGCGTTATGACTTCAACCTGTGCAACATATGCCTTTGTAGATGCAACTGCTATTTCTGGACCTGCATGGATATAGACTACTTTATCAACTTCTCTTGCAACAGAAGACCCTACTACATTTACTATTCCAATTGTTTTGGATCTATTCTCCTTTGCAAGCCTTAGCCCTGCAAGTGTATCTGCTGTTTCACCAGACTGGCTTACGACAAACACAAGTGTCTTTTCGTCAATGACAGGTGATCTGTAGCGGAATTCCGATGCAACCTCTGCTTGTGCCGGTATTCCAAGATACTTTTCTGTAAGGTACTTGCCAACAAGACCTGCATGGTATGCCGTTCCACATGCAACAAAATAGACCTGGTTTATGCTTTGTAAATAGGTCTTATCAAAGTCAAGTTCCTCTACTTCAATTTTTCCGTTCTTGATCCTTCCTCTCATTGCTTCTACTATTACTTCTGGCTCTTCAAAAATCTCTTTTAACATAAAGTGTTTAAATCCGCCTTTTTGGGCATCTGTAATATCCCAATCAATCTTATGAACTGGTCTTTCTACAATATTAAGATTTTTGTCATATATAACCATTCTGTCCTTGTAAACATCAACGATATCTCCGTTTTCGAAGATAATTATATCCTTTGTGTATGGTAGGACAGCTGGGATATCTGACGCAACAAAGTTTTCGCCTTTGCCAACACCACCGATAAGAGGGCTGTCTTTTCTTACTGCAATGAAGTGATTTGGCTCTTCTTTGCTTAAGATTGCAAGAGCATACGAACCTTCAAGCATTGATACTGCCTTCTGAACTGCTTTGAGTAAATCGCCTTCATAGAATTCTTCTATAAGGTAGGCGATTACTTCGGTGTCAGTTTCTGTCCTGAATGTTTTCCCTTCTTTCATGAGCATCTTTTTCAATTCAAGGTAATTTTCGATAATGCCGTTATGGATAACGACGATATTTTTGCTTTCACTGTAGTGAGGGTGTGCGTTAATATCGTTTGGTACCCCGTGTGTTGCCCAGCGTGTATGGGCAATGCCAAGATGTCCTTTTATTTCAACTCCTTTAAGTTTCTCTTCAAGGTCTTTTATTCTTCCTGCTGTTTTAACAACCTGTAGATCCTCTCCAAGGATTGCAACACCTGCTGAGTCGTATCCCCTATATTCAAGCCTTTTTAAGCCGTCTATAAGTATTGGAAGTGCTTCTTTATCGCCTATGTATCCTACAATTCCGCACATTTCATGCCTCCAAAAATTCTTTAATTTTATTTGCTAAATCTTTTATCTTTATCTCGTTATCGCCTTCAACCATTATACGTATGACAGGTTCAGTGCCTGATGGTCTTATAAGTATTCTTCCGCTCTTTAATTCTTTTTCAACCTCGGACACGAATTTCTTAAATTTTTCATCATTTACGACATTTTTGTCCTTTACCTTCGCATTCACAAGGATTTGTGGAAATCTTTCGAGACCTTCCACCAATTTCGAAAGAGGTTTTTGCTCCTCTATCATTACCTCAAGGACGCTCAAAGCGGTTATCAAACCATCGCCTGTAACGCTTTCAAGCAAGTTTATGATGTGACCGGATTGTTCTCCTCCGAGAATTGCGCCATATTCTAACATGTTTTTTAGGACATACCTATCGCCAACGGGTGCACGGACAAAATTGATGCCCTCCTTCTTTAACGCATTTTCTATTGCAAGATTTGTCATAACTGTCCCAACGATTGTATTATTTTTAAGAAGGCCTTTCTTTTTAAAGTGCCTTCCGAGGATCACCATAATGTCGTCTCCATCAACGATTCTTCCATTTTCATCTGATAGGATTACCCTGTCTCCATCTCCATCGTGTGAGATACCAATATGAGCGCCTACTTCTAATGTATGTTTCGATATAACCTGAGGGTGTGTTGAGCCACATTCAACATTTATCCTGTGTCCATCAGGCGTATCGTTTATTGGGAACAATTCCCCGTTGAGTTTTTTTAGGGTTTGCGGGGTTGTGTAATAAGTTGCACCGTGTGCTAAATCAAGCGCAATCTTAACCTGAGATAGGTTCAATGGAAATCTTTTAGAAATGTAATCTATGTAAAAGTCTCTAATACTCTCATCATAAAATACCTTTCCTATATTTACAGGGCTTCTTTCTATATCTTTATCAATAAGACTTTCGATTTCTTCTTCTTTCTCATCGCTTAATTTGAACCCATCTTTATTAAAGATTTTTATTCCGTTAAATTCGATAGGATTGTGTGAGGCAGAAATCACTGCTCCTGCGGAAAAATTCTTCATAATGCGTAAAAGGAGAGACACTGCAGGTGTTGGCATAACAAAGCCAATTGTTACATCAGTTGATGCACTTATTATGCCAGTTGCAAGGGCAAGTCTTATCATCTCTGAGGAAAGCCTGGTGTCCTCTCCTATGAGAATTGGGCCGTTTCCGTAGAATATTTTTCCAATTGCAAATCCAATTCGGAGCGAAACCTCAGGTGTTATTTCTACATTTGCAATACCTCTTGCACCATCTGTTCCAAATATTTTTCTCATACGCAATATTTTAAATAACTTTTATAAAATTGCAAAGCCTAACTTAATAAAGGATTAAATGCCTTCTCTTCGCCGATTGTCGAGGGCTCTCCGTGTCCACCCAGCACAATAAAGTCATCATTCAGAATTAGAAGTTTTTCTTTAATAGAACTTATCAATTCTTCGAATGCGTGAGGGTATTCCTTTGCAATACCTACAGTCCCTTCAAGAAGCGTGTCGCCAGTGAAAACGAAACCGTCACCAATAATTGAAACACTTCCTTTTGTGTGTCCTGGTGTGTGGACAACTTTCAAATTTAAGATACCGAATGAAAACTCGGAATCTTCATCAATCACTACATCCGCAGGTTCAGAGACGATTTCATTCTCCATAAGATAGGACATATTCTTCTTTGGGTCGGAAAGTTTCTCACAATCGAGTTTATGAATTATAATTTTCGAATACTTGAATAATTTTTTTAGCGCTGAATTTCCTGCGATATGGTCGAAGTGCCCGTGGGTATTGAATATGTGTAGATTTGAATTTCTTATATTTGAAACAAGCTCTTCGGTTTCTGTTTCACTCATATTGGAAGGATCTATTACGATGGATTGGTTATCTAAGTTTATTAAGTAGCAATTTGTCCTGAGAGGATTAAAGGTAAACTTCAAAATCTCAATATCTTTTATGCGCATTTTTTCCATTTACCTATTATAGGATATTTTTGTATAATTTAGAGATGGTTAACTTATATTTAAATAAATTTTCGCTTTATATATGGCTGTTTCAATCACTTACAGTCATAATAACTGTTGCATTCTTATTAAGCCAGACACCAATCACAAGAGCGCTTTTTAATCTCGAACAATCCATCAAGAAACAGGTACTCCTCGGGATATTTTTCGGTGCAATTTCGATACTCGGAACTTTATTGGGCATCCAAACTCACGACGCTATTGCAAATATTAGAGATATCGGCGCTATAACAGGCGGGCTTTTTGGAGGGCCAATTGTAGGGCTTATCGCTGGTGTTATGGGAGGTGTCCACAGGGCTTCACTTGGTGGATTTACATCAAATTCGTGTGCTCTTGCAACCATTTTGAACGGGACTTTTGCAGGGCTCCTCTATACACGAAAGAAAGAAAAGTTTTTCTCTCCGCTTTGGGGATTTATTTTTGCTGCTCTTGCTGAAAGTTTTCATATGATTCTTGTTCTTCTTATATCTCCGCCTTTCGATAAAGCACTTGCCCTCATTAAAGAGATTTCAGGACCAATGATTTCTGCAAATGCAGTTGGTGTTGGATTGTTTTTACTGGTAATTAAGGTATCTTTTATGGAGAAGGAACTTGTTTCCGCAATTACTGCTGAAAAAGTCCTGAAAATTACAGAGAAAACACTTCCTATACTAAGTAAAGGTCTTACCCCGGAAACGGCAGACGAGACTGCGAAGGTCATTCTTGAATATACAAACCTCGATGCAGTAGGTATAACTGATACAGAGAAGATACTTGCCTTTCGTGGGATAGGCTCCGACCACCACAAACAACTTTCACCAATTTTAACAACTTCCACTCAAAAGGCATTGGAAACCGGACGAATAGTTCTAATGAAAAACGAATTTGATGTTGGTTGTCCTATTAATGGGTGTCCACTTATGTCTGGTGTGGTTGTTCCTTTAAAAGATTCTTCTCAAAATGTTTTTGGAGTTCTTAAACTATACAGAAAAGAGCGGAACACAATGACACCTTTTGATGTTGAAATGGCAAAAGGACTTGCAAACATACTCTCTCTTCAGGTTGAATTAAATAAACTGGAGACAGAAAAAAAATTGAAGACACTATTCCAATTGAAGGCTTTGCAATCAAGGATAAATCCTCACTTTCTTTTTAATAGTCTAAATACGATAAACTACATCGTTAGAAGTGATCCTGAGAAAGGAAGAGAACTTATCCAAAAACTCTCCTTTCTTTTAAGGAAAACCATTGATTCTGAAGAAGCGCTTTCAACTTTGTCTGAAGAAATTGACCTTGTGAGAGCATACCTTGAAATTGAAAAGGAAAGGTTTAAAGATCGACTTAACTATGAATTCGATATTGATTCGAATCTTTATAGCGTAAAAGTACCTTCTCTAATTCTTCAGCCTATCGTTGAGAATGCTGTAAAACATGGATTTTCGTTAACAAAGAGAAGCATAAACATAAAAATTTCTGCCTACAGAAGAGGAAACTATGTTTATCTTGTTGTTGAGGATAACGGAAGAGGTATTGACGAGGAAACCCTTTCAAATATTTTTGAGGGTAATAAGAAATCACTTGGGATAAGAAATGTTAGAGATAGAATTCTAAACCTTTATGGAAATAGATCATTTTTTAGAATAAAAAGTAAGATAAACATTGGGACGAAAGTTATTATTGGAATACCGTTGGAAGGGGTGCCGAATTGGATATTAGAGCGATTATCGTTGATGACGAAGAACCTGCAAGAGAAGAAATAAAAAGGCTTTTGCAAAAATTTCCTGAAGTTAGAATTTTAGGAGAATTTGAGGATGCAATAACCGCATTCAACTTCATTTCGGAAAATCCCGTTGATGTTGTTTTTTTGGACATAAATCTTGGGGGAATTTCTGGGGTGAAACTTGCAAAAGAGTTAAAGGAGTTTAAGAATTTTCCGCTCGTAGCTTTTGTTACAGCTTATTCAGAATATGCGGTCGATGCCTTTGATGTTGGAGCTGTAGATTACATTTTAAAGCCAATTGATGAGGGGAGATTTTTTAAGACAATCCTAAAGCTTAAAAATATGATGCTTTCAAAGGAAGAAAAAAGAGATGATTTTGTTGTTTGCACTTTAAAAGAGGAACTTGTGCTTGTGAAGTTAAGTGATATAACATATTTTTTTACAGAGAGTGGTAAGCTTTATGTTAAAAAAGGAAAAGAAGAACTTCCTGTTAAGGGACTTAATCTACAAAATGCTGAAAGCAGGTTTACTCCGCTTGGATTTTTTAGAATTAATAAGGAGTATCTTGTAAACCTTTCGAAAATTTCAAAAATAATCCCCTGGTTTAAGGGAAGGTATATTATTGAAATGGAGAATGGTGATAAATTACCGCTTTCACCTCATAGACAGAAAGAATTCAGGGAGATTTTCAAATTTTAACGATTTTTGACTCCGAATTTTCAACTTTTAATTCCAAATTTTGAACCTTTATTTAAAATTTCTTGACATCGTTTTTTTTGTGGTAAAATATTATTGAGGGCATATGAGAGCCTCGAGGATTTTTAAAAAATTTAAAAAACTTCAAAGGAGGTGAAGTATGTACACTGGCATTGCCGTATTAATTGGTGCAATTTTCTATCTCTTCTTCTACTTCACTTACGGTAAAAATCTTGAAAGAAATGTTGTAAAAGCAGATCCAAATAGGGAAACTCCTGCTGTAAGGCTAAGAGACAATGTGGACTATGTCCCTGCACACAAGTTTGTCTTGTTTGGTCACCACTTTGCATCTATTGCTGGTGCAGGTCCAATTGTAGGTCCTGCGATCGCAGTGGTTTGGGGATGGCTTCCCGCATTGCTCTGGGTATGGTTTGGAAACCTTTTCATCGGTTCAGTCCATGATTACCTTGCTTTGATGGCATCAGTAAGGTATGATGGAAAATCCATCCAGTGGGTTGCAGGAGAATTAATGGGGAAGGACATAAAGTATGTCTTTGAGTTGTATGTTTACTTTGCAATGGTCCTTGTTATCGCAGCATTTATGGGTGTCTTTGGGCCTCTTGCAAACAGCACTCCAGAAATTCTTACTGCATCATTACTATTTATGGTTGCAGCACTTATTGAAGGACAACTCCTTTACAAGACAAAACTACCTTTCTGGCTTTCATCTACAATTGGTGTTATCTTAACGATCCTTTCTATATGGCTTGGATTTGTATTCCCCTGGAAAGTGTCGCTCAATGCACTTTATTGGGGACAGTTTATTTACATTATTCTTGCAGCAGCCCTTCCAGTATGGTTCCTTCTCCAGCCAAGGGATTATCTTAACTCTTATATCCTCTGGGGTGGCGTAATCATAGGAGCAATTGCAGCACTTATTGTATTTAAGCCTTTTAATTGGCCTGCCTACACAAGTTGGTCTGCAAATGTTGTAGCACCAACTGTTCCTTCACCTTTCTGGCCAACAATTCCTCTTGTCATTGCGTGCGGAGCGCTTTCTGGCTTCCACTCTATTGTTGGCTCAGGCACCTCATCAAAACAACTTGATAATGAACTTTCAGGTTTGTTTGTAGGATACGGTGCAATGTTTATGGAAGGAATGCTTTCAACCATTGTTATTACATCCATTGCAGGTTTTGGACTTGGCGTTATTCAAGGATTTGCAGATAAAATTGCACAGGCAAAACCAGGCCTTGATGTAGCACAACTAACAAATCCTTCATATATGGCTCAATATGGTAACCTCATTATTAACCTGAAGACAGGAGATGGCAAAGCAATTGTAGGTGGTGCAGGTGGACTATTTACAAAATCTTTTGGTGCTCTCCTCAATGCAGCATATGGAGTTCCTAATAAGGTAGGGACTGTACTTGGAGGTTTGTGGCTCTCTTCATTTGTATTAACGACACTTGATACAACAAACCGTCTTGCAAGGTATGCATTCCAGGAACTTGTTGAACCTTTGAAGGGAGTTTCAAAGGGATTGCATGACTTCCTTGCAAATAGATGGGTTGCTTCAATTATTGCAGCAGCACTCGGTTTCTTCCTCATTGCAAAAGGTGGAAATGCATATACTGCACTCTGGGCAGGCTTTGCCGGTACTAACCAGATGCTTGCTTCAATTGCACTTCTTACAGGTGCAAGTTGGGCAAAGAGAGTCCAGAAGGCGTCAGGTGGTACTCTTGCACTTGTTTTAGTGCCTGCAATATTCCTGTGGATCACGGTTTTCGTTGCTCTTATTTGGTACCTAATAGAAGTTGTTCCAACACAGGCTGCCGCAATTAAACCTATCCTTGGTGCATTTGTTGTGGTGGAAATTATCCTTGCGGTGTATCTCCTTGTGGGATTCTTCAGGTCATACAACAAGGAGTATAAGCCTGCAACAGCAACTGGAAAGGCAAAATAAGGAAATGAAAAATTTCCTCGAGGCTCTCAAACGTTTCTTTAAAGGTATCGATATCTCTATGAGGGAGAGTGCAACCTCCCTCATAGAGCATGAATTGGCAGAGTTGGAAAATGCCTTTGCACTTCTTACTATGAGTATGTTTTCAGGGCTTCCGTTTCCATCAACTGGCATTGTTTTAAGGATACTTCCTTATATGGAAAGGGAAGTAAGAGTAATGTCCAAGAGAAGTGCTGACCTCGAAGACATATTTGCGCAGACCCTCTCACATTTTGATATTGATTGAGGTGAAAAATGAAAACATACTTTTTTATAGGTAAAGGTGGTGTTGGCAAAACAACTGTTGCTTCTTCCTTTGCAGTCGGCAAGTCTTTTGAAAAAAACAAAACTCTTGTTGTGTCCCTTGACCCAGCGCATAACTTAGGGGATGCCCTCAACAAAAATGTTTTCGGGCATATCACAAAGGTCTCGGATTATCTTGATGCAATTGAAGTTGATATTGATGAAATGATTAATAATTATCTAAAAGAAATGTCAGAGAAGATGAAAAATACATACCGTTACCTTACAGTCCTCAACATTGATAGGTATTTTGATATTTTGAGAAATTCTCCTGGCATTGAGGAGTATGCAACACTTGAAGCAATAAAGCATTATTTAACATTACCATACGACATAATTGTCTTTGATACACCGCCTACGGGGATTACGCTTAGAGTGTTTTCGATGCCAAGGATTTCCATTATATGGACTAATAGCCTCATCGATATGAGGAGAAGAATTCTTTCAAGAAGAAAAATGGTAGAGAATGTAAAAGGTCCAATTGAAGAAGAAATTGATGGCGAAAAAGTAAGAGTTCCAACTGAGGAAAGCGAAGACCCTGTTATGAGGGAGCTTTTTGCATATAAAAGCGATATGCAGGCGTTGATGAGCTGGTTCTCATCGGAAGAAAACTTTGTTAATATAGTTACTATGGCTGAGACGCTTGCATTTGCAGAAAGTAAGCGTATAATGGAAGCGCTTAGACTTAACAATATGAAACTTAGAAGGATATATTTAAATAAATACCTTGTTTTTGAAAATGTTCCAGAGGAACTTGCAGGAAAAGTAGAGGAGCAAGAAAAAGTAATTGAGGAAATGAAAAGAGAATTTAGAGATGTAGAAATAAAGAAAATACCATTTGTAAGAGTTTCTCCTCAAGGTGTAGATGCACTCTATTCTCTTTATAAAGATTATGTTGCATAGGGAGGTTAATTAGATGTCACCATCATTGCTTATGATTTTTATTGTAGTTGCAGGAGTAATGAGCCTTCAGTTCTATAAAGGAAGAAAATTGAATGCTCTTCTTATGATTAATTATATTCGTGGGTTTGAAGAGGCATTGCAGCCAAAGGATAAAGATTATATTTATCTTGGTGGAAGCGTTGGTTTTAAAGCACGATACCTGTTACAGAATAAGTTTGCAAAAGAGATGCAACTTACCCTTACCCTTTTGCCGAGGCAAAGTTTACTATGGTTTCCAGTTTCCTTTATAACCCGTGGTGGGGATAGACTTTACATAGTTCTCTCTCCAAAGTTTAAAATCCAGAGAGATGCTCACATTGTAAGGAAGTTTTACCATAGATTTGGTGCAGACATCAAAGAAAAAGATCTTTCAAAAGAGGATATGAAAATCGGAAATTCTGATTTTGTTGCCTACTACAAAAACAAAGAGGATGTAATGAGCCTTAAAAAAATTATTGAAGAAACATTTACTCCTGAAAGAGTAGGGCACATTGCAGTGAACAGAGAAAACAATACACTTTACTGCATCATTAAGCCTGACCCGAATTTTACCTCCAAAGAACTTAAAAAGTTAATCGATAATTTACCTCAAGCATTTGAGGATTGGACTTACTTTAAGGAAGATTAAACGGTTTACCTTTCAACTTCTTCTACATCTCTATACCAGGGAACTTGTGTTCCCTTTTTTGCTCTATTCTCAAAATTTCTTGTTTTTGGAGTCTTTTCTATTACTTCTTTAAGGAAATCTACCTTAGAATTTATTTCACTTAGTTGCGATTCCGTAAGTTTTTCCTCTGAAGCACACGTTTTTGCAAATTCCTTAACTTTATCGAGGTTCATATTCGCATCGTAGTAAAATCCCCAGTCATCTGAAAGAACTTTTGCAATATAGGAAGCATCAATAGTTTGCTCCTTTTGTGCCTCTTCAACATTGTGTTGAAGGAAAAGTATTATAAGATCGACGATATCTTTTCTATTGATTTTATGGATTTGAAGTTTTTCAAGCACTATATCCGCTAAACTTATGGTTGGAAAGTCGATTTCAAGACGGCCTCTACCAGGTGCATTTCCGAATTCGACATTATGTGAAAACTCAAGCCTGTCGTAAAAAACATCAACTGCAAAAAGTCCCTCAGGGTGCTCAAAAATATTTCTCTTATATGCAAAAAGGGTATTTACATAGATATTTGGTTTGAATTTTAAGGTTGTTTCGAAAAATTTTTTAACAAGTGGTTGCTGTCTTGAATAGGCAACTGTATCGAGATCTGTAAAAAGCGGTTTGTCTTTTCCAAGACGCTCAAGGGTATAAAAGAGATTTTGTATTTGTGGGTCTTCCGTGTGAATGTATACAGCAAGTGCTCCCAAAATCCTTAAAACGACATTGTTTTCTTTCGCTTTCTCTACGATATCTTTTGCAAGGTTAGCAAAGTCCCCCTCGCTCATATTTACAAATTTTTCAGCCATTTTTCACCTCTAACCCTGAATTTTAAAGTAATTCTCTACGCCACTTCTTGAGATATCGATAATATATCCTCTCAGTAATCCTTCTCCATATTCTGAGCCAGGATTCAGACAAAGTGTCTTTCCAATTTTTTCAAATCCAAAAGATTCGTGGATGTGCCCGTGGAGCCCTAATAGTGGTTGGTATTTTTCAATTACTGCTCTTACTCCTTTAGAACCAACATGAACGAATTTTACGCCGTCAAGACCGCCAACAAGCCTTAGGTTTTTGTCTAACTTTGGCGCAAGGTCAATTGCGGTATTATATGGAGGCGCGTGAATATTAAAGATCGCATTTTTGGGGTCTTTTAGTTTTGCAATTTTTGCTTCGAGCATCTTTTGAATTTCTCTATCGTCTCTTTCCCGAGGTGTATCCCAGGGGGTTGGATTTACATATTCGAAACTCATAACTTCATGCCCTTCAATTTCGATGATTTTGTCGAGAGGATAAAAACGATTCCTCTATCTTCGAATTCCTTTATAACCGGGTCAATTACAAATTCGTCATCATTTCCTGGCATCACAATCGTGAGGATTTTTTTCGTATCCACTTTTTCAACAAG
>JAEMPV010000081.1 GCA_022759145.1 Caldisericum sp. | reverse complement strand
AGCAAGCAATACAAATAAAGAAATAATCTTTTCTCTTTTCGGAAGTAAAAGTATAAACACAACAACGCTTAGAGCAAACACCAAAAGCGCTCCTCTTGATTGTGTAAGGATAAGCGTAATTAAGAAGAATAAGAGAAGCAATCCATAAATAATCTTTTTGAATATACCCTTTTCATTGAGGACAAATCCTGTTGAAATAAACAAAGGTAAAAGCAGGAACCCGCCAAAGGTGTTTGAATATTGAAGAGTAGAAGCAATAGATAATCCCTGAACAAAACCATTATTAATAAGATATTTAAAAAATGGAGAAGATAAGTTAAACCTCATCCCAATATAAGCAAGAAAACCTAAAAGAGAAAGCACAAAAGAAACCCCAAGAATAAAATTAAGTGCAACACGGAACATCAACTCGTTTGAAACCGTATCGATTGCAATGTAAAATAGAAATACATAAAGGACAATTTTGTAAAACTCGGTAAGGGTTGCAAAAAAGTAAACTGTGAAGAAAAGAGAAATAAAAGATATTAGGAGGAAAAGAAGTAACCCTAATTCAACCCCGCTTCCTTTTAAAGGCTCACCTTTTACAAATTTCTTATACGCAAAAAGCGAAATAGCAGGTAGACTCAAAAGGAATGTAAGATATGTCTCCCACTGGAAATATCCACCCTGGAAAAATGCAGTGAAAGCGATAGGAACAAGAGAAAATACAAATATAAGGATATTTAGAACATTACTTTCCTTAACTTCTTTTTTAGCAATTTTGTTTTCTTTCTTTGCCATCTCTTAATTATACGCAAATATATAAAAATTTCATTCTGGATTTAATGGAATCGATCTAACTCTTACAATCTCTTTTCCATTTTTATCGATACCCTTAATGAAAATTACAAATGGTCCCCTGTCCGGTACTTTAATATAAGCAACTCTTGCGTTACTTTTCACTTCGCTTTCTTCAACTATTGAACCATTTACCTCAACACCTGCAATAATCTTATCAAGCAAATTTGTATTTCTTACAATAGAATATCGAATCTCTAAAGCGGTTCCCGCTTTTAAACTTATCCTGCCGAGGTCTGTCTCAACTTTAATAAGAGGCGCAATAGCAAAGTACTCATTATACGCTTCCTCAATACAGGGATTTATTTTTACCGCAGAATATAAATATTCAACTTCTGAAAGAATGTCTTTTCTTAGCTTTGCAACTTCCGAAAGCCCTAAATAT
The DNA here is from genome assembly GCA_022759145.1 of Caldisericum sp. Taxonomy (NCBI): domain Bacteria; kingdom Pseudomonadati; phylum Caldisericota; class Caldisericia; order Caldisericales; family Caldisericaceae; genus Caldisericum; species Caldisericum sp. Next base: position 1,974 of record JAEMPV010000081.1, on the reverse strand, counting down.
GCATACGCATTTTCTTTGTCAAGTTCCAAAGCCTTTGTAAAATATATTTTTGCTTTGTCTTCTTTTATATGCACAAAACCAAGCGCAGTGTATGCAATAGAATCTTTTTCTTTGGGTGTTATGTAGTGCATAGCCCTGTATTCTTCATCGGTAGCAGTAAAATTCAGCGCATCTTTTGCAAGAATATCAATTTCGTCAGCATTGCCTTTCCCAGTATAAGCAAGTGCAAACGCTAAATCTGCTTTTATTGGCGCCCAGAGTGGGTTTCTTTCAAGCGCAATTTGTGCAAAGTCAACTGCCTTTTCGTCCTTTGAATAGAGATAAAGGCGAGAAAGTCTCAATGGGATATAGAAAGAAATCTTGTTTTCATTATACGCTCTACCAAGTGCATCTTTTGCTTTTGAAATATTTTCTTCCCTTGAGATATTTAGCATTGCCAAATCTTCGTAAGTTTCAGCAAGATTTGTTAGATATTCTACATTGTATCGTGAGGCAGTCACCGCAACTTTGAAGTTTGCATTTGCTGTAGCAATATCGCCTTTTTGAAGATAGTTTTCACCTGTTGTTGCATAAATTGAAGCAATAGTTTCAGGAACAAGGAAGATAACGAATAACATAAATACTACCGCTATGGAGAAAAGCACAAACGAATCCGTGGAGAATATTCCTGCATTTACTTTTGTTTTGCTTCCAGCAAGTGCAAGTGCGATAAAGAAAAGGAGGATTATCGAAAGATATTGAAAACTTAAATCGAGATTTACGTGAATAAACAGCACAAGGAATGCAATTGCAATAAAAATATTTATGTCACTTTGGAATGTTTTTTCTTTAAAAGATGCCCAGAACACCGACAAAATAAACAGAAGAAACGCACCTGCCCCTAAAACTCCTGTTTCTGCAAGAAGCCTTGCAAGAAGAGAATGTGGGTCGAGCGCATAAAAAAGCCCAACTCTGTAGTTCAAAATTGCATCTTTAAATGTATTAAGCCCTGTCCCAAAAATTGGATATTTCTTGAATATATTTAAAGAGCCTAAAAGAAGTTGAATACGATTTTCTATCGAAAAAGCAGAGCCACCACTTATAAATGAGAAAAATTCCTTTGCATGTGCTGCCCTATCTTTAACGATTGGCGCAAAAAAGATATTATTAAGAAAGATGAGAGCACCCGTCACAAGAATCACGGAAAGTGTATCCAGAAGAAGCCTTTTCTTATCTTTGATAAAAAGTGGCAGAAGAATCAAACCCACTAAAATAGAAATATAAGCACCTCGTGAATCTGTAAGGTATAAAGCGAACAACATAAGCACTGATTCAACAAAGAAAACGGATTTTTTACGGGACCTATCAGTTACAAGTAAGCCAAGCGAAATTAATGAGAAAAAGAGAAGATAAGTTGCAGTTGCATTAGGATACTGGAAGAAACTTGCAACTCTTGAGCCCTGTATAAAGCCATTTGAAACAAGAAATTGAGAAAATTTACTTTCACTAAAGAAAACATAAGAAAAATACTCAAAAATGCTTGCAAGAGAAAATGCCGTTCCGATTGAAGAGAGAGCAATCAAAAATCCTTTTATATCCTCTTCTTTAAGAATCGACGAAATAACAAAAAAGTTTATAACGCCCGAAAATATCTCAAAGAATCCAACAAGCGATGCATACCTGTATTTTGATGTAAGGACAAGCACAAGCATCACAAAAATAAAAATCCACATCGAAACCGAGTTTTTGTATAGGCTTACCTCATGAACTTTTGATACATAAAAAAGAAACAGGACAAATATAACGAAAGATAACATCATTGAGATAAATGCATAGTATTCAAGTTCTACGCCGTTAAAAATAGTGATAAATATAAGGTTAAATAGAACTAATCCAAGAATTAATTTCTTAAGCAATCTCTCGCTCATCCCAGATATTCCTTATGCGTTTTAAACCACTCAACGGTCTTTTTAATGCCCTCATAAAGAGAATACT
>JAEMPV010000080.1 GCA_022759145.1 Caldisericum sp. | reverse complement strand
CTTTATTAGATTTCATAAATTCTTCGAAATCAGTTTGCATTATTCTTTTATAAGACCAAACCATTCCGGTCTTTTCTGAAACATATTCACAGTACCTTTCTACCGCCTGGTCTTTTTTGTCGGTGTCTTCGTATTCTCTTCCTTTAGTTTCTATTATCCAGTTTACATATTTACCTTCATCCTTTTGAACAGCCACAAAATCTGGCCAATAGAACCTAATTGCTCCTCTTGAACTGAGATAATCAATTTCAAATTTGCCTGCAAGTGCTGCAAATTTCTCTATATCGTCACATCTATCAAGAAATTTTGCAAATTCTTCTTCAAAGTCATTATATGCCGCAACAAAATTAAAAACTGTTTTCTCGCAACGAGGATGGTTTCGACGCCAAATAAAAGGAGGAATGGTAGAGAGTTTTAGACTCTCTTTTTCAATAGTGATTTCCTTTTTCTCTACTGAGGCTTTGCCTATTTCTCTTGCAAGAAGATCTATAATTGCCTGTTGTATAGAAATGTCATTTAACTGTTTTCTCAGCTTTTCATCATCTACATCGTTAATCTTGACTTCAAAGCACTTAGAAAGAATATACCCCTCAACAATAGGGTAAAGACTACTAAATACATTGGTTAATCTCGCTCTTTTCATTACTTCATTAGTTATGTAGGAAATAATTTCCCTACCAGATGGAAGCACTTTTGGCTCAATTCCAGTGCTATGCACTTCGGTCTCAGTGATAGGAAATTCCATCCTAAGTAATATTTTTCTTTGTTCGTCAAGTTTGTCAGATGAGTAAAGCGAAGGAATATCCTTGAGGCTGATATCCTCTATTTTTTTGTAATTACGCTCATAATTAAGACCGGTTCGAGGGATTTCAATATCATACTTGAATCTTGAAATTTCTGGCGCAATAGTCACTGAAAGTGGAGGAGGATTTTTTGTTATATTAATAGCAACACCCTCCTTTTCAAGTTCCTTGACGAATTGCTCAAATGCTTTTGTTCCTATAACTTCAAGCGTTTGGGTATAGTCTCCTATACCTTCACCTCTCATAAGCCTTAGTCCTCTTCCAACAGCTTGCTCTGGAAGAATTTGTGCCTTCGAAGTAAAAGGTCTTAATCCTAATACAACAACAACTCCCTGGACATCCCATCCCTCTCTTAGCATCATATTACTAACGATTATTTTTACCTTATTATCTGGTTCATCTATTTTTCTAACTATCTCTCTAAGTCTAACTAACTCTCTCTCAGAAATTTTTATTTCTGTTTCTTTTTTCTCATTAATTTTAGATTCCACATGGATAACAACAACTTCTTCATCAGGATCCTTTAACCCTAAGTCCTTCCTTTTTCTTATTGCTTCAGCAATTTTATCTGCGTAATCATTCTTCTCGACCATAATAAAAAGAACAGGCTTTTTGCCAACTTTTGTGTATACATTGTAGTGTTCTCTCCATCTTTCGAGGGCTGCAGTTATCCAATCACCATACTTCTGGATTACATTATCAGAGGTAATGTCTTCAGGATCCTCTTTATCCACTCGATGAACAATTAAAGGTACTTTTACAATTCTATCCTCAACCGCTTGAGCAAGCGGATAGTCGACTATTATCCACGGGAAATATGTTCCTGTTTGAGTCTTGGGAGTAGCAGAAAAATCAAGCCAGAGATCAATGCCGTTAGGCAAAGATTTATGAATTTTCATAAGAGTTTTGTGCCATTCAAGATCTTCATCGTGAACATGATGAGCCTCATCATTTATTACCAAGAGATTATCAAGTTGTTTTATTTTTTCAATTAAAGGAACTGGAGTTTTAGCAAGGTCTTTTTGTGGCTTTTTCCCAAGAATAATTTCTGCAATATTCTTAGTCGATTTTTCTTCCTGCTTTTGTTCGTATAATTGCTGAATGTTATTCACTATTAGATTACCAGAAGGATTCAAAGGTGAATCATCCCCTCTTAGTGTAACCTTCACATCAAAAAGGGATTTCCACGGAGGTGGAATAAGAGGTAGTTTGTGAAAAATCTTTTTGCTTTGAAAATCATTAGCAAGTCTTTCATAAACAATAACATTAGGCGCTACAATTAGAAAATTATTTGGAAATCTTGAATCTTTCTCCCTAAGATTATTAAAGTACGACCACACAATGACCATAGCCATAACGTATGTTTTTCCAGAACCGGTAGCCATTTTAAAAGCATACCTGAGTAAGTTTTCTTCGGGAAGATCCTGTTCGCCTTCTTGTTGAAGTTCAGGGAAATAGCGAACTAATTTCCTTGTACCGTCAACATTTTCAACAATCTGAACAGCCTCTTCAAATAAATCCTTCCTAAAGTTTTCAGCATACTCTGTTATCACAGGTTTAAGATCGTTAAACTTTTTTACCTCAAAAAGGTAAATAAGAGTTTCAATAGCCTCCCTTTGACAAAACCAGAATTTAAAAGGTGCCCCATCTACTATATGATCATTATAAAACCAGTAATTTAGAAGCTCTTTAGTAGTGTTTGATACGCCAGGGTAGTCATTCTTTCTCCAATCACCTACCTCTTTTCTAAGTTTGTTTACGAGGAGCATCTTGCTTGGTCTTCTACCTTCAACAACCTTATATGAGTTTTCTCCATCTTTAACAAGATACGCTGCAGGTTCTTCCGACGGATCTCTATCCTCTATATAAGGTAAAGTTTTGTCATACTGAATCCAGGTCTTCGGAGAATCCCCCATTATTTCACCTCCACATCAAAAATCTGTGAAGTGTCAATTCCAAAAATGTCAATTACTTTAACAAAAATCTTGTAATTTCCTGGCTTATCGTAATTATAAGGACTAGTTACCAATTGCAAAGTCCTATTCTTCTTTGTTCTATAAGAAGTCCAGGTGTTATTAAATGTATTGTTCTTAAAATCAAAATCAACTGCCCAATAGTCAATCCAGTCACTCCATTTAGTTATTTTATTCTTCACATCCTCAGGGATAAGATCGGTATGAGGAATTACAAAATCCTTCAACTCAACCGTTACAGCTCTTTTTTCTTTCTTAATATCAACTTTAAAGTGAGCAAGTTCGAAGAATCTTATATCTCCTTTTCTTACTGCCTCATCATCTAAAACTTCTTTTGGTATTATTCTCAGTTTTAATTTAATGCCTTCGTTCTTGGCAATCTCATCAATAGCATCATTAAGCCCCATTTCCCACTCCCAGCCTAAGATATGGAGCTCTTTCTGACCCGCTAACTTACATTCTTTCATGGCGTCGATGCACTCCTGGATAGTCACGGGAGAATCCACCGCGCCAACGTAAACAAGGGCAGAGTCTTTCTTACCATGAATACGAGAGAAGCCAGAGACAGGTTCGGCCCCGTAAAGTTTCAGGATAAAAGCAAGGTATTCGTATAAAACTTGTTTTTCATCCTTATTGTTGAAAGTTTTTACCTGCCAGAGCTGGCGCTCATATTTACCAAGATTCAAAATTTCAAACGGTTTTGCTTTCTGGCCATATTT
>JAEMPV010000079.1:4007-6086 GCA_022759145.1 Caldisericum sp. | reverse complement strand
TAAAGGTAATGCACACGGATATGAGTTGATTAATTCGCTTTCTACGATATTTCCCCAAGAAGCCACTCAAACCTCGAGCGTTATGGGCAACTACTACAGACTCCTCAGGGAACTTGAATTGCTTGGGCTTGTTAACTCCTCCTGGGATACTTCAGGTAGCGGTCCTGCACGCCGAGTGTACAGCATAACTGAAAAAGGAAAACTTGAGTTTATTTCGATAATTGAACAAATAAAGCATACAAAAGAATTTGTAGATAAATTTTTAGACACAATAGGAAAGGAGGTGAAATAATATGTTCTATCCTTATGGTGGATTTTGTGGAACCAAATGGCATAAAAGAGGCTTCTTCAGAGGTTATGGCTACGGACCTTACTTTGCAGACAAAGACCATCTTGAATTTGCAAAGAAAGAACTTGAAAACAGATTAGACTATGTGAACAAAGAACTTGCTGTCCATCCAGATGATCCTGAACTTACTTTTGAGAAACGTGAGATTGAGAACAGGATTGATTACATTAACAAGTTGCTTTCAAAGGTGTAGCGTAAAAGATGCCCCAGTCTTAAAGGGCTGGGGCGAAAATTTAAAAATTTTTAAGGAGGTAAAAAATGAGAATTTGTTTTACAAGCGACGAGAACAAAGGACTTGAAAGTACAATGAGTTATCACTTTGGACATTGCCCTTACTTTGTAATTGTAGATGTTGAAGGCAGGGTTGTAAAAAATGTAGAATCTATTCCAAACCCACTTGCAGACGAACACAACCCAGGTGATTTACCAGCCTTTATGAAGGAAAAGGGTGTCGATGTAATTATAACAGGTGGTATGGGACCAAAAGCACAGGCTTTCTTCAAGGATTACGGTATTACTCCTGTTATCGGTGCATATGGAAAGGTAAAGGATGTTTTAGAGGAATACCTGCAGGGAAGTGTTACTTATGCGGAGGAAGAAAAGGCAAATGTAGAAAGTGAGTCTTGTTGTGGTGAAGATGAAACCGAAAGCGACGAGGGTCTTGATAAAGAAGTTGACAGGATGAAGAAAGATATAACTGCCCTTCGAAAGGAAATTGCCGATTTGAAGTCACTATTGATAGAGATAAGTAAGAGGATAAAGTAAGGGATAATTTATGAACACTAATATTATTGAGGGAATTGTTCTTCTTGTGCTTGTGCTTGCCCTCTATATTGTTTACTTTTTTAGAGGAGACAGGAAAAAGTTAGTAGATGCTTCAAAGAAAAGCGGAAAGATGTTTATTCAAAATTCTGTGAGGCTTTTTGCAATATTTGTGATAATTGCAATTCTTGAAAAATTCCTCTCTCCCCAATCAGTTTCGCAATTCCTATTAAAATTCAAGGGCTTTACAGGAATAATCGTTGGTGCACTTACCGGCTCTATTATGATGGGACCTGCAGCAACAAGTTATCCGATTGGGCAATATTTGCTATCTCATAATGCAAGTTACTCGCTTGTTGCAGCTTTCCTTTTTACCTGGGTGGGTATTGGAGTTGTTGCTCTTCCTCTTGAGTTTAAATTCCTTGGAAAGAAGTTTACGCTCCTCAGGAACTCCTTCACATTTATTGCTGCAATTCTTATTGCGCTGCTTATGGGGGTACTATTATGAAGAATATACTTAAAGACTGGGCAATAGAGATAGTAATCCTTCTAATCGCAATAGTACTTGCGATTTTTAATCCATCAAAGGTAGGTTCTGCGCTTCTTTCTGCGACAAAAACCTATTTAAACCTCCTTATCGTAATAATTGCAGTTGCTTTGCTTTCTTCATTTATATCGGTAACAATTCCAAAGCAAACCATAGGCAAGATTATAGGAAAACAGAGTGGATTAAAAGGGATGTTGATTGGGGCTATTTTTGGAACATTGATGGTTGGTCCTGCATATATGTTTTATCCATTCTTTAAGGAGTTGAGAGAAAAAGGGGCAGGTGCAAACATAATTGCAACAACGATCGGTGCGTGGGCAATAAAAGCACCCTGGATTCCTTTTGCAATTACAGTGCTTGGATGGAAGTTTACCCTTCTTTTTAATGGGCTAATTTTTGTTTTTGCAATTCTCTCCGGCTT
>JAEMPV010000079.1:2239-3907 GCA_022759145.1 Caldisericum sp. | reverse complement strand
GAAAGTAAGATTTATTATTGCGGAGCAGTTGGGAAGGTAATGAGCGAAGGAAAAACACTCCTTTTACTTGCAGAAGACCACGGGTGTGATAGAGGTGCTTATATGCTTGGTGTAAAAGAGCCACCCGAAACTGTTGTAAATGGTGAGATGTATGCAAAGTCGCATATGGTAGAGACTGCAAGGGCTGGTAAAAGGCTTATTGACCAGGCGCCAAAGATCCCCGTAGGAAAGACTGCTGCAATTTTGCTTACTCCGCTTGAAGAAGCAACATTTGATCCCGATGTAGTGCTTGTTGCTGCAAATCCTCACCAATCATTGGTGATCCTCAATGCAACAAATTACAAAAGCGGCTTAGAGATACCTCTCAGGTTTCAAATCCTTACTTCTTTCTGTGCTTATGCGACAGTATTGCCATTCAAGTATGGGAAGCCTGAAGCAACTATACCACAGGAACAGGCAAGGATTCGCTCTCAGTTTACAAATGAGGAAACGCTTATAGGAATTCCCGGAGAGTTGCTTGAGGAGGTTGCTCAGATCCTTTCTGGGCTTTGCTGCGTGCCAAAACCAGCAGTGTAAAAATATTCATACCTGTGAAGATTTATTTAATTAAACGTATATTTAATGTATAAAAATCTTTTTAAAGTGATGCAAAATCGCCCAATTTTAGTTAAGGGTAGTGTTTTTTGAGTTTAAAGTTTAAATTAAAGTTTGGCGGTTTATAGTAACAGATTATAAAATGAAAGGAGAAAGTAAAAATATGAAAAAACTTCAAGAACATTTAAACAAATGGCTACTTTTGTATGTAACTGGTGCAATGATTTTGGGTATTTTAATTGGTAAGCCAAGTGCTTCCTGGATCAAAGCTAACCAGTCTATGGTATCGAGCCTTACAACTGTTATGGTTTTCTTGATTATTTATCCGATGATGATTAATCTTAAATTGGAAGCTCTTGCAAAAGCCTCCAAAAACTTAAAAGCAATTTTGCTTTCTGTGATATATAACTTTGTATGGGCACCCCTTTTCGGGTGGTTGCTTGTTAAATTGCTTTTGCACGGGGACCCAATGCTTTCTATAGGCTTTTTACTTGTAATGGTAGTGCCTTGTTCAAGTATGGCAATCGGATACACCGGGCTTTCAGATGGGAATATTGAGCTTGCAACTATAATCGTTGCTTTAAGCTTTGTACTTGCTATTGTTGCCCTGCCTTCTTGGATGATGGTTTTTGCACATAATTATCATATTCCTGTACCAATCAATGATATGTTAAAATCTATTGTAACTGTGTTGATTGCTCCAATGATTCTGGGTTACTTAACTCGTATTTTATTGATTAAATGGCTAGGAGAAAAAGGCTTCAAAAAGCTACAGCCTTTATTTCCCTCGTTGTCTCTAATTGCAATGTATGGAATTGTTTTTGTTATTTTCTTTTCTAAGGCAACGATGATTATCGATAAATGGCAAACCGTCCTATTTTTGCTTGTTCCAAATGCTATATTCATTGCGACTTCTCTTGTTCTATTTACATGGATTAACAAAAAGCTGAATTTAACATATGAAGACAATATGGCTGTTGTTTTTACAAGCACTGGAAAGAATAATGGCACGGCAATTGCTATTGCAACAACGGCATTTTCGCCGATGGTTGCAATCCCTGCGGCAACTATGCC
>JAEMPV010000079.1:0-2139 GCA_022759145.1 Caldisericum sp. | reverse complement strand
GAACAGAATCATATTCCCCCCAGTGTCTACAAATCTTGCATCTACTACAGGGGAAGTAACGGATGACTTTATCTATCATTATGGAAGACGTGCAAGAGGTGGGGCGGGCATAGTGACTGTTGAAAACGCATGTATTGAGTATCCTGTAACAATGGAAGGAAGGACTCAACCAAGACTTGATAAGGAAGAATATATAGCAGGTTTAAGCAGATTAACCGAGGAAATTCACAAGTATGGAGCCCTTGCTTTTATTGAACTTACTCATCAGGGGCTTTTTGGTGTCCATTTACCTGTCTACGCACCATCGGATGTGCCATTGAGACCTGATGGTGTCCATCCTCATGTGCTTTCAATAGATGAAATTGAATCTGTTGCAGAAAAGTTTGCTCGTGCTGCACTTGTTGCAAGGAAATCTGGTTTTGATGGTGTTGAAATAGAGGCAGCGCATGGTCTTTTGGTAGAGCAATTCTATTCACCACTAACCAATACAAGAACGGATGAATTTGGCGGGTCACTTGAAAACAGAACAAGATTTGCAAAATTAGTAATTGATAAAATAAAAGAGTTGTGCGGGAAAGACTTTCCTGTATCTGCAAGATTGGGAGTTATAGAGTTCATTAATGGTGGTATAAAACCTGAAGACGAAGGTTATCTTATAGCAAAGAAGTTTGAAGAATATGGGTACATCTTTTTGCATGCAGATGTTGGATTGGGTGATAAAGAGAAAAGATTAGAGCCAATGGGTTATCCGCAGGCGTGGCGTGCAGAATTTGCAAAGGTTTTAAAAGATAAAGGTGTAAAAGTGCCTGTTGTTGCAGTTGGTGTGATACGAGAGCCAGATGTAGCAGAAAAATTGATAGAGGATGGTGTTTCGGATTTTGTTGCGCTTGGAAGGACTCTCATTGCTGACCCTGATTGGCCTATAAAGGCAATGTATGGGCAGGAAGATTCTATAAGAAAATGTATTGGATGTTCAGAGTGCATTATGTCAAGACATGTCCTTGGAACGGCAATAAGATGCGGCGTAAATCCAAATGTAGGGAAAAGCGAGTCATATGAGAAACTTATTCCTGCATTACAAAGTAAGAAAGTTGTAGTTGTCGGGGCTGGACCTGCAGGATTGGAGGCTTCGAGAATCCTTACTCTAAGAGGACATAAGGTTGTCCTTTTTGATAAAGAGAATAAAATTGGCGGGGCATTGAATCTTGCAGCAATTCCTCCAAACAAAGAAAAGATAAAATGGCTTGTCGATTTTTATAAAGGCGAAGTCGAAAGACTAAAGATAGATGTTAGGCTCGGCATAAAAGTTGACAGGGAATTGATTATGAGTGAATCTCCTGATGCTGTAGTCCTTGCGATTGGTTCTGACCCACTAATCCCTAAAGTTCCTGGAATTGATGGTCCAAATGTTTTCCTGTATAAGGATGTGTTAACAAAAGAAAAAATTTCAGGAAAGAATGTTGTAGTCGGTGGGGGAGGGCTCATAGGGTGTGAAACTGCATTGTATCTTGCAAAGAATGGTAATAAAGTCACAATAGTTGAAATGCTGGATGATGTAGCAATCGGGATGGAAACATTAAGCAGAAAGTTCCTTATAAGAGAACTTAGAGAAAATAATGTTGAGATTATGACTAAATCTAAGATTATGGCACTATCCGAAAACAGCGTTAAGTATGAGAGATCAGGGAATGTTGAGGAAATTAATTTTGATGTCTTTGTAATTGCCTTTGGAGGAAAGCCTGCATCTTTTGAACCACTTGATGTGCCTACTTATAGAGTTGGCGATGCGGTGAGAGTATCAAAGATAGTTGAGGCAGTAAGAGATGGATATGCAATAGGAGTGAGTTTGTGATATTCAAAGGAGGTGGAGGGAGTTATGATTGACGAGGAGTGCGTTAGAGAACTTTTTTCCCACACTATAACAATTGAGGGTCTTGATGCTTGTGTTCACGAGATTTTGAAGAAGGTTGAGTTAGTTGAAAAAGGAAGGAAGATTGTTCTCACCTATAAAGGGAGAAAAGTAGGGCATTTGATCGAAAGGGTTCCTCTTGATTCCCTGAAGGTCTCAAAGTACTGGGAGGGACCTTTTGGTATAAAAACAGAACTTTCTTATAATGGACACTTTGCTGGGGTGCTTAT
>JAEMPV010000078.1 GCA_022759145.1 Caldisericum sp. | reverse complement strand
CACATTCCATAACTTATATGATCTAATAGGGGGTGAGGGGGCAAAAGATGTTATAGAAAAATTGATTAAAGATAAAGTTCTTATTAAAATTGGTTCCCTAGAAGGCAAAGACGTATACACAACCCTACATGCTGATGTCGTTTTCAGAGTCATTCGAGGTCGCGCACTGGAGGACGGGCTAGATCAGAGATGGGTAGGACACTATATTGTAGAATTAAAAGAAGTCAATCTACCAAACTTTAAACGTCATAAAGCAGAAGACCTTGAAGCAATCCTGGAGGACTACTTCAAAAAGATGAACATTGACAAAACACTGCGAGAAAAAATTATTAAAGGAGTAATATCAGGTCTAAAAAAGAGTGATTATGACTCTTTCGCTGAGTGGCAGATAAAGGCTATTAAGGAAATTCTAGAAGGAGATAAAAGATTCATTATTGTAGATGCACCTACAGCTACAGGAAAAACAATTGTATTTTTTATACCTAGCCTGATTTCTCTCATAGCATATAAATTATCTAATAATAATGAAAATAAAGTTCTCTTAGTTTATCCAAGAAAATCCCTTCAGATTCAACAAGTAGGAACCTTTCTAAAAATACTTTATAATGTAAACGAATCGCTAAAAGAAACTCTAGGAGAAGAAACTTTTAAGAACCTTTTTGGAAAGGAAGGACTAACAATTGCCATAGATAAAGGCTTGGAAGATGAATCCCCTAACGAAACTCAAATAGAACTTGCCATACCCTGCCCTCTAAACAAAGATTGGAAAATAGTCCAACGCCGCGAGAAAAGCGACGAGTTTCCAAACCTCAAGACTTTTTGTATAGATTCTCAAGGAAGAGAACATCAATTACAATTCTTTCTCGGAATGACTATGACAAGGGATGACCGCGAATACATCTTAACTCATGACCCTGATATTATAATTACAAACCCCTGGACCCTTAGATATAGAATCAAAGATCAAAGGTTATCCCTTCCTTACTTATCAAGAACATTTATAATTCTTGATGAATCCCATGTCTACCTCAATGTAGATTACATCAACTTGGTTGGGGCTCTTATCCTATACCGCGATATTCTCGAAAATGAAAAAGGAAAAACTCCTACATTCGTACTCTCTTCAGCCACTATTTCGCTTGAACACAAAGAAGATCTGGGAACATGGTTGCTTGGCATCCCGTCTAACGACGGCTCTCAAGACATTAAGCGAGACGACATAAAGTTGCTTGACTACAACCAGCTCGAACCCCAACATGAAGACAAAGGCCTCCAAGTTGTGGTAACACTACTACCTTACAGACTTTCATTGGAGACCACTCTCCAAGGAATTATCCAAGTTCTCGCAACATCTACATGGAAAAACAAGTCCCAAGCCATAATATTTGTAGACAGTATCTCGGAGACTGCAACAATAGCAGGATACATAGAGACTATCTTCAAAAATAGAAAAGGAGCGGAAATCTGTGATCATCTTCTTAGATTCTCTTGTAGAGAAAACGAGGAAAAAGCTCTTCAGCCCGAAGATATAAGAAGATCATTAGACCCCGACGAAACTCTTGACGATTACAGCTGGGCTCACTTGTTTGAATCATTTTCACATTCCTTCATAAACCAAAAGGTTAGAAATTTTCTAACTCAAATTTCAACTGAACTCTACGACAAAATAGCCCTACACCACGGAGCGCTCTCAGGCGAAGAACGTAGACAAATAGAACACAAATTTACTCGTGGAGATATCAAAATTCTAATAGCAACGTCAACTCTCGAACTCGGCATGAATTACGACAATGTTACATTCATTGTTCAATACAAAGAACCACGCACAGATGAAGCCATTATACAAAGGATTGGTCGAGCAGGTAGAACATCAGCTGCATATAAAGTTGCACTGGCCTTTTATCTACCTCTCTACACGCCTATTCATCTTCAAAAGCTTCAGTCGAAAGAATCCATACTCACACCAGAAGTCATCCTTTTACCGCATAGATCCGTTATAGATAAAGCTTTTAAACTCGAAGAAATAGAATGGAAAATCAAAAACAATCTTTATCAGATTCTGCAGGAAAAGAAAAGGCTACCTCTTAAATCTTTAGAAAAATACATGGATAACATGCTTAAAAATTATCTTTCAAACTCGTTCGCATCATCTTATAAAAAATTATCTATTAATATAAATCATTTAGAGAAATCACATGAAATTTATAGAGAATTCAAAGAGATCGAAAAGAAAACAAAAGAACTGCAAAAACAATTTTCAACGTTATTTAACGGCATCGCAAAAGCACAACAGAGTGGAAAAATTTACTACCTACAAAGAAGGGCACGAACACAGCTAGATAGTGTAAAAAAAGTCTTTAAAGATTGGATAAACACCCCTATTGATCAACTCCTTGACCTCAATGAGAAATTCAAGGGTAACTATGTTACATTAGATCCAGCTGTAATTAAGGAAAAAATACAAGATATCATTACTTCCATCAATCAATGGAAGAATGACGAACCAGAGCTCTTATTTCTGGGAAATAACGCTTATTTAAAATTAAAAGAAAGTGACTCAAAAATTCTCATTCCCTCAACAAGCATAAACGACATCTCTAATTTTGTTGATAAATGTAAAAAATTTGCAGATAAAATCGAAAATTTTGCTAATAGCCTTAATGAAGACAAGATGATCCAACTTTTTTATGCTTTATCCAAAGCTAAATTTATTAAGAAAAGCTATAAAAGCCAATACGTATTTGCGGACAGCTTCGAGTGGATATGGTTCGATCATCTTCGCGACGATTTAATAGAAAGGCTACAATTTTTAATTGGATTTGCGACCTCGGATTCTAGACAAAGTAAAATATCTCTCAAATCAATATGAGGTGCCCCGAGATGACGGATACAGCTTTTACAGGAAAAGAAGGAACATATGAAAGAACGGGGCTTAGTGCACTCTTCATAACTACCCCGTTTAAGATTGCGTTCTCTTCTAAAGAAAAAGGCATTGAAATTGTGTTCAGATATCCCTCTGGATTTAAAGGTTTTTATGGAAAACTAAGTGCAGAAGCTCTCAACAAGGATATAGTTGACTTATTACACATGGTTCGATATCAAAAAGGACAATTAAAAGAAGACGGGCTTCAACCCCTAGACTTTCTGTGGAGTAGGCCGAAGATAAGTTCCTTGACCATAGAGGATAAAAAGATCACTATCTATGCTGAAATCCCTATCATCAAGTTCAACCCTAGGAACAAAAACTACGTTCTCATCTTAAGCAACAAGCTCCACGATTATCTCATTGGAAAGACAACACAGGAAGAAATTAAAGAACATATAAAGAACATGAAAAAATTCTTCAAGCCAATACTGGCCGAATACAGTTTCAATAGCATAATTCAGCCAAGCTACTGCGAATTAGGTCTTGTTTTAATTACGCACAGGAAAACATGTCCGCTAGCAAGTTTTTGTCCATTTAACAAGTCAGGCACAGAAAGGTGCCGTTTCTTTGTTCCTTGGGAAAGAAGCCATCAAAACTATGCAGGGTTATATAAAGTCGTACCAGAACACGAAATAAAATTATGGAAGAATGAAGATGCCGTCGAAAAACATGTTGCACAAATCCCTTACAAAGATCTGCCTTTCGCCTCTGTAAGATTTGTAGAGCCAGTAAACATTGTAGCCTACCATGCCGGAGTATCTTTTCTTCCAAAGGTTTGGACAAGTTTTACAAGAGTAAAATTCAAGCATACATTGGGAGTAGCAATTAACCTCACGTCTGCGCTAGAAATAAGTTTCAATGAAAAGACCCTCAGAAAAATTCTCGAAGAATTAGGCGATGATGCTAAAAAATGGTTAGAGTTTAAAGCTAATATGCTATTACTAGCTGGATTCAATGGTCTAGGTAAGAGATACTCTAAACCACTGAATCCTTGGAAATACCTGGAAAAATTCTACTGCGAGGAGATATTAGCTACGCCGGAGAAAAAAAGGAAAGATTTCCAGAGCTTGCTCAAGCTTGGAACAACATTTAGCTCTCAAGAGCTAGAAGAGGCAAAGAAATTCATAGTTACTCACACTTTTACCCACATGATCCTAAGCAATCTCTGGGCCAAATTAGGACTCTCCGAAGAAGAACTAGGATATGTACTAACAACTGATGAACATAGCGGAAACATAACTTCGTGGATCTTCGAGGCAAGATCAGGAGGTTACGGTTACCTTCGAGAACTTGCCGAAAAACAAGACCTCTTTGTCCAAATAGTTAACGAGGCACTCACGATCACTTCAAACTTTGAGTTTTGCAAGGGAAACCTTAAAGATACCTGGATAAACGACGCCTTGAATATCATCCACGACATCAAGTCGAGAACACAGAAAAAAGACCTCTTAAACACCTGTGGTAAGTTGGAACAATTCCTCCTTGCTCTCAATGAGATTTACAAACAGTATCGCATCACTCCACACCTTTATACAATAAGATATTGCCTACACCAAATCATCCCCGGAGAATACAGAGAACAATTCAGCAAACTCATAAACAAACTAGACTCATTCTTTACACCTTTCGACGGTAATACTGGCTGCTACTATTTCGAAAGCGGATGCACTACAGGCCCATTTGTCCAACCATTTGCTCTAAGCTATCGAATCGCAGAGAACTTATCGAAAAACTTTTCACTAAACAGGAAAATCGAAAATAGACTTGAAGACGTGATTCTTCAATGGATTTCTAATGCCACAAGAAGCGTTGACATCGCAACATGGAACCTTGCGATTTACGATTATCAAAAAGCCCTTAAGGCACTGGAAAAAGCATCCAAAGGAGGTGCAAAAATAAGAATACTCATAGGAGAAGCAAAAGACGAAGCCACAGTAAGAAGCATCCAGACCATTTTGCAGAAATTCTCCAATAACGCCGAAATAAGACTTTACACTAATGGAACCCTACACAAGAAAACAATAATAATAGACAACACAGCCCTACTCCACGGCAGCTTCAACTTCACCAAGGCTGGACTTACAAAAAACATTGAAAACGCATGGCTCACGTTATCTCCACAGGAAATAACAAAAGAATTAGAAGAATTCCAACAATTATGGAACTCCTCAAAACCCATAACTAAATTAGAAGATATACCCCGATACTAAAAAGCGCGCGCAAAAATCGACCGAGCTATGCCCTACAAGAATAGGCCCCACGAGATC
>JAEMPV010000077.1 GCA_022759145.1 Caldisericum sp. | reverse complement strand
TCCTCCACTTACTAATATGTCGAATGTGTCGAAAATTTTAAAAATCACTTGTAAAAACTTTAAATTGCCTTATAATTATAATTTGTTGGAGAGATAAAATGGACAAAACTATTAAGGTATCAAAAAAGATTTTTTTCGAGGCAATACTTGTCTCGCTTATTCCTACAATAACTATTTTTCTAAACAGATATCTCAGTTTTAAAACCGATGTCTGGTATGTAGGAAGCACACTTACAATACTCGGTCAATACCTTTTGAGTACTGCAGTTCTTCTTATAATAACTCTTATCGAAAGAGGTTTGGTTAAAAATCTTTTCCTTATTTCGCTTCTGCTTAATTCGATCTTATTTGTTTTAAGGCTTCTTGCTTCATCCTTGCCTGGTATTTTATCCCAAGTGTTTAATATTTTCTTACCCATAACTTACATTGGAATTGAAACAGTGTTCCTTGCAAGCATACCGCTCGTTGAAAACTTTAAAACAATTGCTCCTTTTTACGGCATTCTTACAATTACTATCCTAAAGTTTATTATAAATTATTTCATTATGGTCCCCGTCCTTAACAATCTTCAGGACATCCATTTAGTTATGTTTCTCATATTCATAAGCCAGATTATTCCTATGGTGCTTTTTGCAAGACTTCCATTTGAACTTACAAATTATCCTTACCTCGAAGCCATGAAAAAGAGCCTTCTTGACTTTAAAAAGTATTTCAGGGCATCTCTTACAATAGGAAGCATTTACTCCGTTATTGTTGCGGTTGTATCCGTTTTTGGTGCAATTGCAAGTTCAGAGTATATATTTCCAATAATCCTCAATTACATTTCCATAATCGTTTTTGTGTATTTCTTTGTTTGGATTGCAGAATATGAGAGATGACATTTACATAAAAGGGGCAAGGGTTCACAATCTCAAGAACATCACCCTTACCATTCCTCGTAATAAACTTGTTGTTATAACGGGTGTATCAGGTTCTGGCAAATCTTCTCTTGCCTTTGACACGATTTACGCAGAGGGGCAGAGGCGTTATGTAGAGTCGCTTTCTGCATATGCAAGGCAGTTTATTGGTCTTATGGAAAAGCCCGATGTCGATGTGATTGAAGGGCTTTCTCCTGCCATTGCAATTGACCAAAAGAGCGCAAGCAAAAACCCTCGCTCAACTGTTGGCACAATGACCGAGATTTATGATTATCTCAGGCTTCTTTATGCACGTATTGGCGTTCCGCATTGCCCTAATGACGGCACTGAAATAAAAAAGCAAACACCAGACGAGATTGTCGAGCAGATTTTTAAGAACCTTCCACATAAAAAAATCGAAATCCTTGCGCCTCTTGTCCGAGGAAGAAAAGGAGAATACAAGGCACTTTTCGAAAAGTATCTCAAAAAGGGATATGTGAGAGTAAGAGTGGATAATGAAATGCACTTACTTCAGGAGGAAATCCCTCTCGATAAGAACAAGAAGCATGATATAGACCTCGTTATTGATAGAGTGGTTGTTGTGGATGATGAAAAAAGCCGTATCGAAGATTCGATTGAACTTGCCCTTAGCGAAGGCGATGGTGTGGTTAAAGTGAGGGACGAAGAAGGGCAGGAATATCTCTACTCATCTAAATTTGCATGTCCTGTGTGCGGGTTTTCCATTGAAGAGATTGAGCCACGTTTATTTTCATTTAATTCTCCTTATGGCGCTTGCCCTGAATGTACTGGGCTTGGCTTTAAAATTGAGCCAGACCCTGATTTAATAGTGCGTGACTGGAATCTGAGCCTGGAAGAAGGCGCTATTCAAATACCAGGTTTTAGGGGCTTTGATACCTACACATTTCAGATTCTTTTACAGGTTGCTCGGAAATACGGTATTGATACCTACAAGCCATTAAAGAAACTTTCGAAGGACGAACTTGATGTAATTTTCTATGGGACAGAGGGAAAAACTCCTGTTAGAGTCACCTCAAAGAATGGCGAAACTTACAGTTTTTCAACATACTTCGAAGGTATAGTTAATCTCCTTAAGAGGCGTTATAACGAAACAGAATCGGAAAATATGAAAGAGGAATATGAGAAGTTTATGCGGCGTGTCGAGTGTCCTGTGTGCCACGGAAAAAGGTTAAAACCAGAAGCCCTTGCAGTTACTGTTGACGGAATAAACATTGCAGACTTAACTTCTATGTCTGTAAATCAAGCGTACAGATTTTTCATAAATCTTGAAAAGAAACTGACCGAAAAGGAAAAAATGATTTCGCACCAGATTATAAAGGAAATAAAAAACAGGCTTAAATTCTTGCTTGATGTGGGCTTATCCTATCTTACCCTCGACAGACCCTCCGAGACGCTTGCAGGTGGCGAAGCGCAAAGGATTCGTCTTGCAACCCAGGTAGGCTCGAAACTTGTTGGTGTCCTCTATGTGCTCGATGAGCCTTCAATTGGGCTTCATCCAAGGGATACCGATAAACTTCTAAACACCCTTAAAGAACTAAGAAACCTTGGAAATACTGTAATTGTTGTTGAACACGATGAGGAGACAATAAGAGAAGCAGATTACATAATCGACATTGGACCTGGAGCAGGTGAAGAGGGCGGATATGTCGTTAAGACAGGAACTCTTCAGGACATTATAAACGAGCATAGGTCTTTAACGGGTCAATACCTGAAGGGGGAGTTAAAGATACCTGTGCCAGAGGAGAGGCGAAAAGGAAACGGTGAATTTCTTGTAGTAATTGGCGCAAGGGAACACAACCTCAAGAATATCGATGTTGCCTTTCCACTTCACACATTCATATGTGTTACAGGTGTATCTGGCTCTGGAAAATCCACACTTATTTATGACATTCTTTATAAGGCGCTAATGAAGAAACTTTATAAGACAAAGGAAGAACCTGGCAAACACGATAAAATCGAAGGTATAGAGTATATTGATAAAGTCGTAATGGTTGACCAGTCGCCGATTGGAAGGACGCCTCGTTCGAACCCTGCAACATATACAGGTGCATTTACACCCATAAGGGAACTTTTTGCAAGCCTTCCTGAATCAAAGGCAAAGGGCTACAAGGCTGGAAGATTCAGTTTTAATGTGCCAGGTGGAAGATGCGAAGCGTGTGAAGGTAACGGCTATATTAAGGTAGAGATGCAGTTTTTGCCTGATGTTTATGTGCCCTGTGAGGTGTGCCACGGAAAGAGGTATAACAAGGAGACACTTGAAATAAAATACAAAGGCAAAAGCATTGCTGATGTGCTTGAGATGAGCGTAAAGGAAGCCCTTGCATTCTTTGAGAATATCCCTGAGATCAAGCGAAAACTCCAATTTCTGGACGATGTTGGGCTTGGCTACATAAAGTTGGGGCAATCTGCAACAACGCTTTCAGGTGGCGAGGCGCAGAGGGTAAAACTTGCTTCTGAACTTCAAAAAAGGGGCACCGGCAGGACTGTCTATTTTCTTGATGAGCCAACAACAGGGCTTCACTTTGCAGATGTTCACAAACTCATAGATGTTCTTCAGAGACTTGTAAATCAGGGGAACACGGTCATTATTATTGAGCATAACCTTGATGTCATAAAGTCTGCAGATTATATTATTGACCTTGGTCCTGAGGGGGGAGAGCGTGGAGGTTATGTTGTTGCAACGGGCACTCCAGAGGAAGTTGCAAACAACCCAAAATCCTACACCGGGCAATACCTCAAAAAAGTATTAGGATTGACTAAGTAACCACTTGTAAGCTGGTATAACATCTACTATTATATCGTCAAATTTGAGTTCTTCCTCGTCTTCATTTGTTAAAATTAAGCCTCTTTTAACCCCGAGAAATTTACATGCTTCTACAACTCCCTCTAATTCTCTTGTTCTGTTTAAATCGTTCAATTCATAGGTTACTTGAATTGGTATAAACTCGTTATCTTTTTTAGCAATAAAGTCGCACTCTCTTTTCTCATCGAAGTAAAATATCTCGTAACCTCTTCTTTTCAATTCAATAAAAACTATGTTTTCGAGTCTTTTTCCAAAGTTTTTTGAAAATGTATCCTTTGCAAGTCCAACATCTACAAGATATAATTTTGCAGGATTTCTTGCCCTTTTATATACAGAGTCTGTAAACTTTCTTACCTCAAAAACAAGCATACTTTCAAGGAAGTATCTGTAGTATTCAAAAAGAGAATCCTTAGAAAATGATAGTTTATCTTTATACTGCTTGTATATTGCTGTTAGTGAGATTTTAGTAGAATATGACGAAAAAAGCTGGTCAAAAAGCGTCTTTATTAGCGGCAAGTTTGATATTTCGTATCTTTCTACAATGTCTTTAAAGAACATTGCATTCAGGTATTCTTCAAGAATTTTTTTCTTTTCGAAGTCTGTGTTCGCAAGTGCTACTTCTGGAAAACCACCCCAGGTTAGGAAACTTATCCTTCTGTCAAGGACAAATTTTATAATTTTTATCCTTCTGAGAAGGACGATTTTTATAAGGTTAGTTTTTATGCGTGTTTTGTGGGTCTCTGTAAACGAGGCGAGAAAATGCAACTACCCTTCCAAGAGTCATTGGTCTTGTTATGACAAAGTGTGCGAGGACTTTTTTAAACGAATGAGTTTTTCTATAGTATTTCAAAAACATCTTTGACATCTCTTTTGGCGATGGCGGGCGTATTGGTGAGGTTATAAGGTCAAAGTATTCTTCAATTGAAGGTTCGATTTCTTTTGAGGAACGCACTTTAAGAAACTTTCTTATTTCATCTGCTGTTGGCGATGAGTCGATATGCTTTTTAAGGCGCTTTAATTCAACGAGTTTTTTAAGGAATTTTACAAAATTCACTCTGTCTTTTTTTACGCCGTTTGAGACATTCCTTATGTGCCGTGTAAAACTTTTCATTTTGGATAACAATTTTTCCTTTTCTTCGAGCATTGCAAAGTAAACAACCTTCTTAATATCATAGATTGCCTTTTTGTAGTCGTATCCTTCTTTTATGTCCTCTATGTTTTTAACCTTTAGCGACATAAGGTATTCTTTATATTGTGGGAATAAGTCATAAGGGTCTTTTATGACCTCAAAATCACCCAGAAGTTTTTGAAGTGCCTTCCTAACTTTTCTATTGTTTAGATAAGGATACGGGAATATTACAAAATCACGATC
Source organism: Caldisericum sp. (assembly GCA_022759145.1). Classification (NCBI taxonomy): domain Bacteria; kingdom Pseudomonadati; phylum Caldisericota; class Caldisericia; order Caldisericales; family Caldisericaceae; genus Caldisericum; species Caldisericum sp. Next base: position 8,835 of record JAEMPV010000077.1, on the reverse strand, counting down.
TAAAATTATAACATTTGAAAGTGCAAGTTCCTCTTCAATCATATTTAAGGATTTTACACTCGACTTTACGAAGGAGTAATTTACCCTCGAGAAGGAGTTCGGAAAAGGCATACCAAAATTGAAAAATGCGCTGAGATACATTTTCATTAAAGTTGCTGTTGCAAACGAGTGGTCAAAAAGGGTAATATCATTTGCAAAGAGGCGTGTTTCTGAAAGTGTCCCCAAAAACGGTTCCTTTGAATATTCAATCACCTTTTTTCTAAAGGACTTTATATCGAAATCCTTTTCAAAGTGAGCATCAATAAGTGCAGAATCCAATTTGTTGTAGAGTTCTATGCGTTTTTTATCAAGTGCGTCTATATCAATTCTTATGGGATCCTCAAAGAACCTATCGATATATACATCCCTGTAGCCCTGTTTTCCTGAGTCAAGCGGATTTGATGCGTCCATATGGTCTAAGGTTTTTAAAAGTGCCATTATCTTGTAGTCTTCAATTTTGTCCTTAAGGTTGCAGGGCGGTTTTCTTAAACATCTATTGCAACCATGATGTGCGCAGATCATATGGAGGAGTGTAAAATCAGTTTCAAAAGGCAAACTTGATGGATTAATTCCTAAGAATTTATAGATTTCAATGTTAAGGAAGATATAGAGATTTTTTGGCACACGGTTTTGCATAAGGTCTATAAAGATTATCTGTCCGTGAAAATCAAGCCCCTTTATTCCTTTTGCTTTCGATGTTAAGAAATACCGTGAAAGTTTTCCGATATCGTGAAGAAATGCGCCTACCTCAAGGAGAAGTATTAGTTTTTTGAAACTATTATCATCACTTGAATATGACTTTTCCATCAAAGACTTCTTTTACAAAGTCCTTAAAAACGAAACTCATATCAGTTGGCTTTTCCGGGAAGTTGTAGAATGGTCCCTTTGGCATCTCGTTATAAAAAGGCCTGTTACAGTTTGGGCAGCCTTGAGTTATGTAATTTGAAGGGTCATTTAAAAGATTGAGGATTTTATCCTTATCGAGATCCATTTCAATGCCTGTAAGGTTAGTGCCGTCAAAAACTGGCTTAAAGGAAATCTTCTTAAAGAAAAGAGACCTTACAAACTGAAATTTCCTGTAACGTCCAATTGGTACTTTTGGATGGTTTTCTAAGGGTGTCCCTTTTACGGGAGTAAAAGCGAAAAGTGAAACAAGCACATTGTGTTCAAAAAACATTTTCATTGCATCGTATAATTCAAAATCTGTTTCTTTAAGCCCTACTATTATATGCGTTGTTATCTTTCCTTTAAATTCAGAAGAAGCCTCAAGGATCCCTTTTACGCTTTCTTCGAAATTGCCCCCCCTAATCTCAGAAAAATATTCCTTTGAAACAACATCAATTGGAAGACCAATGCGCTCTACACCAAGTAAAAAAAGTTCTCTTATGTGTTTTAAATTTGGCTCTCTTATGGAGATAGAAATTGGCTTTTGAATACCTTCATCTTTGAGAACTTTCAAGAATCCCACAAGGTCTTCGTAATAGTTTTTGCCGTTTACAACCTGGAAGCAAATCCGCTTGTAATCGTTTTCGTGTGTAATAAGTGCGTTAAGCACATTTTTAAACTTCTCTTTTGGCCATGTAACTCTTGAAAGGTTTTCAATGTTTGCCTTTGAACTTCTTGACTGTGCACAGTAAAGGCAGTTATAGAGGCAACGCTCCTCAACCATAAGATAAATTGTTGTTGGCTTTGCAAATATTTTTACATCCTTTAAGCCAAGGAGTGCAAGGCTTCCAATAGAGACCCTTATATCTTTTTCAAGTACTTCTTCTTTATATAAGGGCACAACACTCATTGAATACCTTCACTTCCTCGTTATTTTCTTTTACCAAATCCCTCAGTGCTTTTGAGGGGAGGACAAATCCTTTAACACCTAATTTGTATGCCTCAACATCAAGCCTTTCTCTATATTCTCCAAAAGGACGCATACAGCCAAGGAAAAGGGTTGTCGTGCGGGATGTCCTTCGATGTGCCTTGTCAATCATTGAAAGGACTTTGTCCAGGTCTGGGGTGGGGCAGTTTTCGTAGGGGGTGCCTTTTGTTGGTATAAAAACATCTATCACGATAATCGTTGGCTTAATGTAAGCAAGTTCGTCTATGGTGTCCTCTTCGCCTGAGTCGATTTCGCCACACTTTAGTCCAAGGGTTATGTGTGGCACAACACGGGACTGCGGAAGCCCCTCATCATTTTCTATACGCCCGCCAATAATTCTTCTCATAAGAAGATAAGTTTTCTCGAAGTCTTCCCTTGTTTTGTCTTTGAGGTTATATACATCCTGAATTACTCTGTTATCATAAACAAAGTCAAAAGAAATTCTTTCAACATAAGGCTTTATTGCTCTTATCTCTTCTTCGCTTATGAGCCCTGTGTGGAAGTTTAGTTTAAGTCCCATCGAATGAACTTTTTTAATAAAATCCATATGAGGAATTAAAGGCACTTTTCCTTCTGGAGTTGACCCGCCTGAAATAAGGATGCTTTTGAATCTTCCGGGATTCTTTTCAAGGATATTAAGGATATCCTCTTTTGTTCTCATTCCCTTGAGGTACTGTGCGTTGCAGTGAGCGCAGTTAAGGCTGCAGGTTGTTCCTGTTAAACTTACCTCGAGGGTTTCTCTTGAAGGATAGAAAAAGTATACCATTCTAAGTTACCTGCCTATGGCTTAGGGCATGCATTCGAAAGCGTTATTACGAAGACGAAGTGAATTTTCCCTTCGAATTGTTTCATAACTTCATTAAACGCCTTAAAGATGACTTCTGAGTCTCCGTATGTTACAGAACTCGTTGCCCCAACTGTTACTTCAAGCCCAAAACTTTTTACAATTCTAACTGCTTCGTAAACATAATCCCCGTAGTTTTCAACTTTCAAGGGATATACTGAAAATTGTGCTGTTATAAGCATTTTGTCCCCCTTCCTACAAGCAGTGCCCCAAAGGGCTTAAGGTAACGCCTTCCGAATTGCTCGAGTTTTTGTGCGTTGTTAAGTACGAATTGCGGAGGCGATGGATTAAAAAATACCGATGAATTTACATCAACATTACAGAGGTACTTTTGCATAAGCCCTTTTAATTCCCAGTAGGTATAGAAGTGCATGCCTCTAAATAGGTCGTTTGGGTTAAACATGCCCCTTATTCTTCTTGAGATACCATAAAAAGAAATTGCATTTAGCACTGCTATTACAACACGCCCACTATCTTTTGCAACACGCACCATCTCGCTTACAAACTTGTCTGGGTCTTTTGAGTTTTCCATTGAAGTCATAGAAAGGACTATGTCGAATGTTTTGTCCTCGTATGGGATTGCTTCGCCGTAGCCAAATTTTACTTCGAAACCTCGAGATTGAGCAATCTTAAGCATGTTGTATGCTGGGTCGATCCCATAAACTTCAGCACCGCGCTTCCTGAATTCCATAGCAAATAAGCCTGTTCCAATGCCAACTTCAAGCATCTTTTTCCCTTTTAGGTCGCCTACAGCCTCAAGAAGTGCATTTAATTCAAGTTCTTTTACGACTTTTCCAATTGGTGTTTCAAACCAACTGTCGTATTCGTTTGCAATTGCATCAAATTTTTCTTCCATCGCTAAATTATATCACAGATTTACTCTTCGATTGTTGTATATGTTAATTCTACAAGTTTTTCGAGTTCGAGGTTCCTGAATATTTCTCCAATTTCTGTATTATAGTCCCTGAGGCCCGCTTCAACTTCGTCCATCTTGTTTTCGAGCTCTTTTGTGTAGTCTTCGCTTACAAAAGGCGAAACCTTCTTATTTTTCTTTATGAGGCGTAAAACTTCAATTCCAAGCCTTGTTGGTATAAGGTATCCTTTTTTATCTATTACATACCTTCTCTGGATGAGTTTTTCGATTGTTATTGCGTATGTTGACGGTCTTCCAATACCTTTTTCTTTCATTTCTTGAATTATTGTTGCATGCGTATAGAAGGGCACTTCACTTCTTCTATATTGCACTTTCTTTTGAACAGGATATGTTCCATCCTCAATTGCATAAACTTCAACCGGCAAAATCTTATTAAAACCTTCCTCTACAATAGAAAGATTTACTTCTTCCTCTGTTTCGAGGTGTTTGTCTTCAAGTGCTATCTCAAAAAGGACATTTCCCTTTTCTACTTTTGTTTCTTTCATTTGCGATGCAATAAACTGTCTGAATATGAGGTCATAGAGTTTTAGGTGAAGCGGCGTTATCCCTAAAACCGGGTTCATCGTGAGGTAGGATTTCAAATCCTCTACATCCATTGCTCTTGTTGGACGAATACACTCGTGTGCACCTCCAATGTTTGAATACTGCCTTATCTTCAGGAATTCACTTCCAAAATGCTCCGTAATATATTCCTTTGCAACAAAGACACCTGCATCGCTTACCCTGATGCTATCGGTCCTGTGGTAGGTTATAAATCCCATTTCGAAAAGGTCTTGAGCAAGTTGCATCGTTGTATATACGGGGATTTTGAGTTTGTTTGATGCCTCCTTAAGGAGCGTAAATGTTTCAAACGGCTTAACGAATAAGTCTTCAATTTTCCTATCTTTTACCCTTATATTTATGCTTCTAATGTTATCAAGTTCGCTTTCTTCAAGAGGCTTCGGAAGTTTAAATTCAACAGGGTATGAGTTTACGAACACCTTTAGGTAGTTTTGTTTTTTGCTTGCCTCTGTTCCACGCTCAACAATCCACTCAAGCACTGGCGTTTGAACTCTTCCTGCAGAAAGTGTCTTAAGCCCCTTTTCCCTCTGGATGTATTGCGACACGGTAAAACCAACAAACCTATCTGCAATTCTCCTTAAAAACTGTGCTTTAACAAGGTTTATGTTGATACCTCTTGAATCTCTAATTGCATTTTCAAAGGCGTGTTTTGTTATTTCATGAAACTCAATTCTCTTTATGTCTTTTGAAAAAGGAGAGAGATTTAACCACAGATCATAACTAATTTTTTCTCCCTCTGTGTCAGGGTCAGATGCAAGAAGCACTTCATTTACTTCAAGCGAAAGCCTCCTTAAGGACCTAAGGATATTTTCTCTATCTTCATCAATGGGCTCAAAGAGTGGTATGAATGTATTATCCCTTTTAAGCACTCCAAAGTAACCTTCGGTCTTATTGAGGTCGAGCACATGTCCTTTTGATGCGGCAATTGTAAGGATTGTATCCTTCATTATTATTTCAAATGCATCAAGGTTGCCTATGCGTCTCCTTAAAGGTTTCCCGTAGAATGAGGCAATTGTTCTTGCCTTGTTGGGTGACTCAACTATTACAAGTTTTGTATTGAATTTGAAGCCCTCTTTTGGGATTTTCCCTTTCTCAATTTCCTTTGCGATTCGTCTATCTTCATCAATTTCTTTTATGAGTTTATCAAGGTCAAGGCTTTCGTATGGCACTAAATCCACTTCTTCAACAAACCACTTCAACTTCTTTCTCAACACAGTAAGTGCCTTCATATCATTTGTTAAAACAAGAGAAAGCCCCTTTGTAAGGCCTGTTGCAATGAGGCGCGAAGTTCTTCCTGATGCCTGGATATAACCTGTAATATCAACAATCACAAAAGTTAAGGTGTCTCCCTTTTTTACAAGGGCAACCTCAGGTGTCGTCTCTATGATTTCAAGAATTTCCTGCCTTTGGAGAAGTTCTTTAAAGAAGCTTACCGCCTCTTCGTATGCTTTTTTAAGAGGATTTTCTTCACTTTCTTCGATTGCATAGGTGGATTTTTTGAGGATGTTAAGGTATCTATTAACCTTTGCGATTTCGGTTTCAGACAGGACTTTTCTTTTTGTAATATGTGGCATAAGCATCAATATTGCATAGTATATGCCCCTTCCACTTTCTTTTGCATCAAGGTTAAACTTCATTTTTGGCACACCAACAAAAAGCGCATACCTTATAACCGAAGGCAGGTCAATACCCCTTGCAAGCGGGTTTCTGTATGTTGAAAAGCCAACAAGGACATCGATTTTTCCTTCTTTAAAGTCTTCTAACACCTTTGAGAGGTTTTCGTAAGAGGCAGCCTTTATGCCGTTTTTATTAAGAAGATGCACAAATTTTTCAAGATCGTCGCTTGTATAATCTGTATTTAAGAAGACAAGCCCTCCTTTACCCAACCTTTTAATCTCTGAAATTGCCTCCTCTATAAGGTCTTTTTGGGTCAATTTATATGCATCGATTACATTTCTTAAAGTTGAAACAACTTTTCCAACCTCGAAATCGAGAAGTTCTCTAAAAAGAAGGACTTTCTTGGACTTCGGGTTTGTTGTCGCAGAAGACACAATTAAAACGCCTTTTCTTTTCTCCTTTATCTTTGCAACCTCTTCCTGCGCTCTATTAAGAGTATCCTCATCAATTTTCTTACTGAGGAACATTCTTTTTAGGTTGATGAGATTCATTGTCTTATCAATGTCAGCGTCATTGAAATTAAGAAGTTTGAGAATTTTATCGATATTTTTTGAGTTTTTTAAGACCGAATCAACATCATCTATAAAGACAAGTGAGTATAGCCCCTTTGGAACTGAATCAAAATTCTTGTAGAGGAAGTTTGTTGTTGTAATGAGTATTCTAAAGTCTGCATCATTTATTCGTGATTTTAGAACCTGCAATTCCTTTTTCGGGAGGTTTGAGTCGTATGCAACGATATCATTTTCATCTACGCCGTATTTTATGAGCCTTTCCTTTGCTTGCTTTACGAGGATATTTGTTGGAAAGATAAGATACACAAAGCCAAGATTTCTTTCGGTAATGTATTTTGAAAGGGTTAGCCCGAAAGTGGTTTTTCCGATTCCTGTTGGTGCAATGAGTGCAAAGGAGTTATTGAGGAAGAATCTTGTTGCCCACATCTCTTGCAGGGTTGATAAATCCATTCCAAACGTTTCTTTGAAACTCTCCTTGAAGTTTGCAATGTGCTTTCTAAGAGTGCATACGGCTTTAAATTGTTCTATCTTAAGGTAGTCGCAAATTTTTTCTTTTGGGACAACCTTATCAAGACAAATCTCGCATGTAAGACCCAATTTTAACCTTTCATCAGTTACGTCATTTCCGCAGTTTGGACAAAGCCTTTTATAAATTGTTGGAATTGTTTCCATTTTTTCCTCCAGATTCATTATAATGTTAATGTAATTATTTTAAAAGGAGGTAGAAATGTACGGTGGATTATTAGCGGGTAGTTTAGTTTTAGTTTATGTGATTATTGTGATTGCTCTTGCTATTCTTCCATTTATTTGGCTCCACAACATCAGTTTAAATTCTTACAGGTCTTACCTTGAACTTAAGGAAATTAAAGAAATGCTAAAGGAATTGAAGGATAAGTAAGAGAAAAAAGTTTTTTGCAATTTTTCTTATTATTGTTATCATATACTCGAGGTGAGGTATGCAATATAACATTTATATTACAGGTGTTGGTGGTCAGGGAGTTGTAAAAACTTCGATTGTAATAGGGCAGGCATGTATCAAAAAAGGTATTAATGTTGTTACTTCTGAAATCCACGGTATGTCTCAAAGGGGCGGTGTTGTGCCTGTTGAAGTGCGTATAGGCGATGTAAATGGTCCGATTATAAAAAGCGGAAGCGCAGACTTGCTTCTTGCTTTTGAGCCGCTTGAAGCTTTGCGAAGTCTTCCAAAGATGAACGAAAATACAATTGCTGTTGTAAATACTGCTGAGATCGTTCCATTTACTGCGTCTTTGGGAATTTCCGAGTATTTAACAAGCGCTGAATATATTAACGAGCTTAAAAAACATTTAAAAGTTGTAATTCCTGTTGATGCAGAAGGGATTGCAAAAGAAGTTGGCGATAGCATTTTATCAAATATGGTTATTCTTGGTGTTGGCGCATCGGTCCCAAATTTTCCTGTGGAAAAGGAATTTATAGAGGAAGCAATAAAAGAAAGTTTTAAGCCTCAGTATGTGAACCTCAACATCAAGGCATTTAACAGAGGCTACGAATTTGGAAAAGAGAACTTCAAGTAAATGAAAAAGGAGGAGTCTTAACCATAAAAGGCGGGGTTTTTGCCCCGCCTTTATTGTCTTTATAACTTCTATTATTTTGCTTTCTTGTGGCAGAACCACCAATCGTAGCAGGTGTATTCCTTCATCCTCTTTGAAGCAGTTTCAACATCTGCCGCTGGTGGAACAATAACTTCGTCCTTAATAAGTTCGTTGTTTGGCCAGTTTGCAGGGATTGCAACGCCTTCTTTATCTGCAAGTTGTAAGCCTTCAACAATTCTTAAAATTTCGTCCATATTTCTTCCAAGTTCCTGAGGATAGTAGAGCATAAGCCTTAGAATTCCTTTATCATCAATAACAAATACTGCTCTTACTGTGTTTGTGCCTTTGTTTGGATGAAGCATTCCAAGTGCTTCAGCAACCTGACCTCTGTCATCTGCAATTATTGGGAATGGAATTTGCACCTTTAAGGTGTTCTCAATCCACTCAACCCATTTAATGTGAGAGAAAACCTGGTCAATTGAAAGTCCAAGAAGTTCTGTGTTGAGTTTCTTAAATTGGTCGTATCTCTTTGCGAATGCAACAAATTCAGTTGTGCATACTGGTGTGAAATCTGCAGGATGGCTAAATAAAACAAGCCACTTTCCTTTGTAGTCATCTGGTAATTTCTTTACACCATGTGTTGTTTTGACAGTAAATTCTGGGAATTTTTCCCCTAATAAAGGTAATCTTTTAACTTCTTCCATCTTCTCACCTCCTATTTTATAATTTTTCTAAATTCTAATTTAATTATACATAAAAATAAATTTTTGTCAATACCTGTATAAAAACATAATTCAAAATTATCCTGAGCGTAGCGAGAGATC
>JAEMPV010000076.1 GCA_022759145.1 Caldisericum sp. | reverse complement strand
CAAGACTATTGACAAATTGAAAAAGTATGGTATAATAGATAAAAACAAAAGGAGGGTGGGTATGATATTAGTTAAGATTGGTCAAAGGATTATTAATTTGCAGAATGTTAAGTTTATTGAGCTAATGGAAAGTGAAAGTGAGAGGGAAATTAGGTTTTATTTTGTGGATGGGAGCTATAGTTATGTAAATTTAAAAAATAATGTAGAGGATCAAGATTTTGAAACGGCATGGGAATATTTGAGCGGTTTGTGGGTCTTTACTTCAGAACATTTTTTTAAAGGATATTTTCTCAAAGAGGAGGACTAACTATGCCAGAACTTAAATATATAACTATGTGGAAGGATGGCAAGTTGATTTTTCTGAAGCGTGAAGACTTTGAGCGTCGAAGTATTTGGCAGAATATTTGGCGGAGACTAAAGCGGTTGATTAGGAGGTAGGAGGGATAGAAAATGAGACAAGAACTAATTGAACTAATGAGGCAATTTAAGCAAGATGTAATAGATTTGGAAACAGCAGTAGTGTTTATAGCTGAAGAAGATTTTGAACGGATAAAGGAATATTTAGAAAAATTTCAAAAGGTGCTGAAGAGGCATCAGGAAAAAGCGTTGGAATTGGAAACAAAAATAAATACTAAGGAGGAGGAGTCATGAAGATGGTAGAAATGGTTAAACAAATGGTTGAAAAAACAAAGCAAGAGGTAAAAGAAGAGGAGAGGAAACAAGAGATTATGCAAAGATTCGAAGAAATCTATGGATTTAAGCCAGATCTTATTATATGGACAGATAATTTAACTTTGAAAGCTGTCTGTAGAATAAATGTTGAAGATTGGTTTGATGAGGAATTTACTTGGTTTATTGAAGGTAAGCAGATCTTAGAAGTTGCCTTTATACTGAAGGAAGAAGAAAATGTTGGGCATGATATAGATTGGAAGTTGTCAAGATCAAAAAGAACAGCGATTAATTACTACAATTGGAAAAGACAATATGGGCAATATTTAGCAGAGATTGAAATAATAACAAAAAATTAATTAAGGAGGTGAGATTATGGATAGAGAAAAGGCAGAGGTCGAAGTCAAGGCTGATTTAAGTAAAGGGGAAATGGAAATAAAGATTTATGGATCAAAAGAATTGATTGGGGAACTTTTAGCAGAATTGAAAGATTCACAAGAACGTGGCGAAGTTGAAATTAAAAAACTTGAAATTCAAAACTAAAGGAGGTGCAATGATGCTATATGTATTGAATTCGTTAATAGTGCCTGTGGATTTTACAGTTAAAGATTGTTATATGATTGTTTTGAGAAAAATTAATCTTGAGAAGGCTCAAGATATTTTATCTACAACTGAATTTACTTCGGCGTGTGGGCATGAGGCAACTGCTAAAGTTCTTAGTGAATTACTTGGCATAAATATTCCTTATAATCGAGTTGCAGTCAAACTAAAAAGTGGGGACATGGCTATTCATTTTGCTTTGAAGACACGATTGCCAGAGGGTAAAGTCCTAAGTGAAGAAGAATTGAAACAATTGAATTATGAATTTGTGTTGAGTATGATTTGTTAATTAAAAACTAAATAGGAGGTGTAATATGCAGATTGATAAATTTTATGTGAAGATTAGTTATTTGACACCAGTTTTAGCATTAAATCCCGCAAGTGACTTAGCTCAGCAGTATATTATTAAAAAAGCCGAGAAAGAGCTTGAGAAACTTGAAAGACAATTAAAACGAGTAAAGAAAGAAGAAGAAAGACAATTAATAGAGAAAGAGATAGAACGCATTAAAGCGGACTTGGAAGCCAAAGAAGAGCTACGGATAAGTGAAGAAGAACAAAAGAGCCGACTTCAAGTTTTTGCACGAACGGAAGAGGGATATTTAGCTGATTATCATTACCAAATAAAAGGATTCATGAAGGAAGTGGCATTGCATTTCTTACAAGGATCTTTAAAAAATCAAATCTCAAGATACATAGACATATGCCCAGTTGAAGAGACTGGGGACTATAAACGGGATTTCTTGATTCCCTATCAAAGAGATGGACAATTGATCAAAGAGCCTGATAATTTGTTATCGAGATCGCTTAGATCGTGGACCTATGGACAATATATTGTAACAATTGTTTGGTCTGAGATGTTGGATTTACCGCTTGAGCAAGAATTTGTGGTTAAGGTGTATGGTGGTAAGTTAACAGATAAGCAGATTTTGGATATTTTTACAAAAGGAGAGAATTGGGGTAAGAGTTCCTGGCGTGGGGCAAAGTATGGTAGATTTAAAGTTGTAGAATTTGAAAGGTTAAGTGATGTGAAGAAAAAAGTTATATCAGTAAAGAAGAAGGAAGAAGGAGAAGAAAGGAGGTGATGCGATAAGGATCTGTAGTGACCTGATTGGAGATAAATTAAAAAGGGGATATGAGAGGTGAGGAGGGGCAACGGAAAGGAGCTGAGAGGCGTTGAGAGGGGAAAAGATCAGTATGGATCTGTGGTGACCTGATTAGAGATGAATAAGAGGGAAATGTCTCGCGGGGAACAGAGTTGAAATGGATATGAGACGCACCAATTTGGATGGAAGAGGAAAGGACTGGTGGTGATGTGACAAGAAGAGGAAGTGAAGGGATTAGAAATGAGAAGAGATGAAGAGGAATTGAGAGGAGTTGAGTTGATTAGAAATTTGATTTGTCAGGAAAAGAGTTGATAAGGATTGGAAGTGATGGGAAAGGACGGGAATTGGGATGAGACAGGAAGAGATTTGAAAAGTTATAGTAGGAAAAGAACTGACTTAAAATGAGGCGATTAGAACATGAAAAGAAATGACTACATGCGATAAGAAATAAAACTATTGACTTTTTTAAAAATTGTGGTATAATGAAATAAATTCCATGTGGAGGTATAGCTATGTTGAAAAATCGAAGAAATTTTGTTTTTAGATTAAGTGAAGCATTACAGCAGAAGATAACACAACATCTTACTCAGACAGGGTGGTCAATAGCAGATTTAATCGATGAAGCAATGGATAAAGCATTTGAGAAGTATTCAATATATTTGACTAATGAGACTGGGGTTAATGCCTTATGGCAAAGGAAAGCTAAAGTTTTACGATTAGGCTCATCAGTTGATAGCGAGCTTTATAGACAAATGCTTAAAATTAGTGAGTTAACTGGGCGATCTGTAGCTGATTTGATTAAGGAAGCGATTTGGGAAATAATACATGAGGAGGGCAAAGATGTTTAATGAACTAAAGCTTTTATATGATGTTGTGGAGCATAATGATTTTGAAGATCTTATTAAAAAATGGAAGGAGAGATTTTTGAAGTTTTATCCTGTATTTTATTGTGATTGTGATTGTCCATATGAATGGGAAAGTATATATAAGACATGTTTATTTTTAGAAGCAATTTATGGATCTGAATTAGCTAAGAGTTATTTATTTGATGATGATACGAGGTTTGAAGTTAAGATGCGAGAAGAAAGTGCAGTAGGAGCATTGTTAAGTGAAGCAATTGAACATTATGTAATATCTAAGAAAATAACTAAAGACAAATTGTTGGATGAGCTTAACAAATACATAGAAAAACTAAAAAAGGAGGGTTAAAAATGAATGATGTCCAAATTATTGAAGAAAAGAAAGAAATTGCGTCAGCCGATAAAATTGTTCAAGTAGCTAAGCAAGTTCTTAAACCATCAGATTTTGCAACGATTAAAACAAAAGTAGGCAATATAATAGAAATAAAGCGTGATGGAATTCTTAATCTATTGAGCAGTTTGCCAATTAGTTATAATTTTAGATTAGTAGAGCGGGAAATCACAGAGGATTATGCTTTAGTTCGGGTCGAACTTGAGGTGATTTTTCCTAATGGTGTAGTAAGAAGAGGCGAAGGGGTAGGAGTTTGTGAGCGGGCAGAGCTTAAAGGAATTGATAATTTGCATAATTTATTAACTAAAGCGGAAACCAGAGCGATGAAGCGAGCGACAGAGGTATGTCTTGGTGCAGTGATTAATACAGTTATAAAAGAATTATTTGATAAACAACCAACCAAGACAATTGAGGAAGTGATGAAGTAATGTATACTCGAATTGGTTGTCGATCTTGGGAGAAAGTAAGAAAGAAAGCTTTGGAGATAGGCTATTTGCTTGGGTATCAATATTATGGGTGCGGATGTTTCATTGCTTTAAAAGTTCTAAGGGCTGAAATGTTACGGATGAAAGGGATTGTTTATTTAGACTGGGATAAATGGCGGGAATATTTAGAAGATGAAGTCAAGGATTGGAGTAATAGTGAACTTTTATGGCAATATAATATTTGGAAGTATAAGTATTTAAAGCAGAAATATTTGTTTATTAAGGATTGGGTCAAGGAGAAGGCATATTTTTTACCAAAGCGTGACCGGAGGCGTCTTACAGGGTCTTTGATTAAAAGATTGACTTATCAAGGTATTCAAGTTTATTTTACTCCGTTTGGTCCTTATGTTCAAAAAGATGTTGAGCCAATGTTATATCAATTAATATATAATTCAAAAATTATAAAGGAGGCTAAGGATGAAAGCACAGGAATTGAAACAACTTATTAATCTACAAGACCAAGAAACCTACTGCCCGAAGCATACACCACCAACGGAATTGTGGCATCCTTGTGAGCGTAGATTAGTTCTTTTGAGACAGACACCATTACCAGTTAAGCAAGCTAAGAAGTTTTTTGATGTGGGAAATGAATTTGAAGAGGTTGCATTGAAGAGGTTATTGAAAGTAGTTCCTGTGAAAGCATACCAGTTGCCTGTGGTTGATGAAGAGCTTGACATGAAAGGAATTGTAGACATCGTTCTTGAGAGTGGGGACTTCATTGAGATTAAGAGCACGGCAAATGAACAGGTTTTAGATAATTTTGGTCTTTATGATAATCAGTTGACGAAAAAATATTACTATCAAATGCAATCTTATATACTCTTGCTTAAAAAAGAACATGGAGTATTCTATGTAATTGATAGGCGGACTGGAGAGGATCATTTCTTTGATGTAGAGAAGGACCAAGCGGTTATTGAAGAGATTGTAGAAAGAGCTATTCATGTTAAGGAACATTTGCAGAGGGGAACTTTACCAAAGACCATTGAGCAATATGATTTATGCCGAGCTTGCCCTTTTTATAGCCAATGTTATCCTGAAGATGCGAAAGCCACCGTTAGAACAGTAGAAGTAAGCCCTGATTTTATGAAGAAACTTGAAATTTATTACGCTATTAAATCAAAGCTTAAACAATATGAACAATTAGAGAAAGAATTGAAAGAGGAGCTCAAGGAGTGGAGTGCAGGAACCTATAAAGTTGGTGATAAAATTATTAAAATAACAGAATATCAACGAGCATTTTATAATATACCTGAAGAAATTAAGAAACAATATCTTGAATATAAGCCTGTAAAGAGAATTATCTTATAGGAGGGACAGAATGTTTAGTGCAATAATAGCTGATTTATTAGACCAAGCAACTGATGATTTGAGTAAGAAAAAATTAGGCGAATGGTTAGTTAGAGCATATTGTAAGATATGTGAACATTTTGAGGGATATGAAGAAACAGAGAAATTAGATTTAGAGCAACTTGCTGAAGAATTATATGATTTACTTGAGGACATGAAAGGTGAATAATGCTTCTTCCACATCAACAGAAAGCTGTCGAGAAGTTTGATGGGTATTCTTATTTAGCCTGGGAAACAGGAACTGGTAAGACTTTAGCAGCACTAAAGATTGCAGAAAATTTTAGGAATGTGCTTATTATGTGTCCAGCATCAGTTAAACAAGTATGGTCTCAAGAGATTGAGAAATGGAATATAAAGTTAAACAATTTTGAGATTGTGAGTTATGATAGTTTTCGATTGCATTATCCTAAGATATTAAAGAAGGCTTTTTGGAATTTGATTATTTTTGATGAGGCACATAAATTAAAAAGTATCCGAGCTCAAATTACAAAGCTTGTTATGAAATTATTTACTAAAACTTATAAAGTTATGCTAAGCGGGACACCATTTGAGAAACCTGAGGATTATTATTCGCAATTGAGGATTTTACGACCAGACCATCCATTTAATAAATTATCATTTACGCAATATAAGAATACATATTTTAGAATAGATGGGATGTTTTATTATATTATTGATTTTCTACCTGGAATAAAGGACAAATTTATTGAGCGATATGTTTTACGATATGTTGATTTTGTTAAGCGTGCAGATA